>JAUXUZ010000502.1 GCA_030680655.1 Phycisphaerales bacterium | reverse complement strand
TGCTCAAACCGGACGCTCTACGAAAACTCGGGCTCCGCCGCTGCTCACCAGCTGGACTTGCGCATGCCGGGGATCTTCCCCTCCAGCGCCAGCTTGCGCAGCATGATGCGGCAGATCCGGAACTTGCGGTACACACCGCGCGATCGGCCCGTGAGCTGGCAACGCCGCTGGATGCGGGTGCTGTACTTGGGCTTCCTGCGGCTCTTGGCCATCTGCGCCTTGGTCGTCATCGTGCTTCTCGCTTCTTTCTGCTGCGGGTCCGCGTGCGGCGGTGAGGGCCGCCCGCGCTACCGGGGTCTTACCGACGCTTCTTGTTTTCCTCGGGCTTGACAAACGGCATGCCCAGCTCCGTCAGGATGAACCGACTGAGCTCGGGTGAGCTGTTGTTGAACACGAAGTTGATGTGCATGCCGTGGGTGAACGTTGCCTCGGCCATGTTGATCTCGGGGAACACACCCTGCTCGGTGAGGCCCATCGAGTAGTTGCCCTGCCTGTCGAAGGCCTTGTCGCTCACGCCGCGGAAGTCCTTGATACGCGGCGCCGCCAGGTTGACGAGCCGGTCGAGGAAGTGCCACATGCGGTCGCGGCGCAGGGTGACCATCGCGGCGGTCTCGAGGCCCTCGCGGACCTTGAAGTTCGACACGCTCTTTTTGGCCTTGAGGACGACGGGCTTCTGGCCCGTGACACGCGTGATGGTGTCGAGCACGGTGGTCTTGACGTTCGCCGGGAGCTTGGTGCCCTCGAGGTGGCGGCCCATGTTCACGTTGATCACGATCTTCTCCAGCTTGGGCTGGAGCATCGGGTTCTCAACCTTGAACTTCTCGGCGAGGCCCTTGCGGACCTCTTTCTTGAAGCGCGTCTGGAGGCGCGGCTCGACGCGCTCGCCCGAGGGCTTGTAGATGCCGTCGTCGACCTTCAGGCTGGCGCTGTTCTTGGCCTTGGCGGCCTTCGCCAGACCCTCGGCCTTCTGCTTCGCGGCGGCGCCCGTGGGGGCTTCCTTCGCGGGCTTCGCTGCCGCTGCCTGCTTCTTGTCTACCTTCTCAGCCATTGGTCGTACTCACTGTTGCCAGGTGCCGTCGCACGCCCGGGGGCGTGCGGGGCGGGTTATTTCTTGGACTTTGCTTTGTTCGAACGGACGACGCTCAGTTCCTTGCCGCCACGGACGGCGACGCGCACCTTGGTGCCGTCGGCCTTGACGGTGAAGCGGACGCGCGACGGCTTGCCGTCGACCGAGGGGCTCACCTTGGAGATGTGGATGGGCATCTCCTTGGACGTCTGGCCGCCCTGGGGCTGCTGACGGTTGGGCTTGACGTTGCGGGTGACGGTGTTGACGCCCTTGACCAGCACGGCGCTGTGCTTGGGGATGACCCGCAGCACCTCACCGGTCTGACCCTTGAAGTCGCCGCTGGTCACAACGACGGTGTCGCCTTTACGAACGTGACTCGAAGCCATAATCAGATCACCTCCGGCGCGAGCGAAACAATCTTCATGAAGTTCTTATCGCGCAGCTCGCGTGCCACGGGCCCGAAGATGCGGGTGCCCTTGGGGTTGCCGTCGTCCTGGATCAGGACCACGGCGTTTGAATCGAACTTGACGTACGAGCCGTCGGCACGACGGATCGCCTTGGTCGTGCGGACGACAACGGCCTTCGCCTTATCGCCGGCCTTGACCTCGGCGCCGGGGAGCGCCTTCTTGATCGAGACGAACACCTTGTCGCCCACGCCGGCGATCCGCCGTGTGAACCGACCGGTGCCGGTCGAACCGCCGTACACGCGGATCACGTACGCGATCTTCGCGCCGCTGTTGTCCGCTACTTCACACCTTGTCTCAGCTTGCAGCATGGCCGTTGCCTTTCACGACCGCCGCGGCGCACGCCGGGCGGCTGGTGGTACTTACTTCTTGTCCGACTTTGCCGGCTTGGCCGGTGCCTTGTTCGTGGTCTTGGGGTCTGTGGCCTTGGGCGCGGCGGCGGGTGCATCGACACCCTCAAATCGCAGTCCAACGCCCTGCTGAACAATCTTGACCAGCGCCCATCGCTTGGTCTTGCTCATGGGCCGGCAGGGCTTGACCTCGACCAGGTCGCCCGTGCGGCTGGTGTTGCCCTCGTCGTGCACGTGCAGCACGGTGCGGGTGCGCACGTACTTGCCGTACTTGGGGTGCATCGCCACGTTGGCGCACACGACGGTGCGCGTCCGGTCGCGCTTGTCGCTCTCGACGATGCCCACGCGTGTGGAGGGCCGCGTCGTCGGCTTGGTGCTGGGCTTTGTCTGCTCGGTCTTGGCCATCGCTTGTTACCGCCTCAAAGAGTTGATCCGTCGGTTCTTACTTCTTCGCCTTCTTCGCTTCGTCCGCCTTCTTCGCAGCGGCGTGGCGCCGGGCGTTGATCTCGGTCAGGAGGCGCGCAATCTCCTTGCGCGACTTCTTGAACGAGCTGCTGTCGGCGACCTTGTCGGTCACGGCCTGCTGGCGGAGCTTGAAGTGCTCCTCACGGCGCGTCTTGAGCGCTCCGTGCAGCTCTTCCTTGCTCATTTTTGCTGTCTCAATCGCCATCGTTCACCTCAAAGACCCCACCCACCTGTACTGCTTACTCAGACCACGATCCGGCGGCCGACCATCCGGCAGTCGCACGGCATTTTGTTCGCGACACGGGCGAAGACCTGCTTCGCCGTCGTCTCAGGGACGCCCGCCAGCTCGAAGAGGATCGTGCCCGGCTTCACGCGGGCCGCCCAGTAATCAACGTCGGCCTTGCCGGTACCCATCCGGGTCTCCAGCGGCTTCTTGCTGATCGGCTTGTCGGGGAAGACGCGGATGAACAGCTTGCCCTCACGCTTGAGGAAGTGCTGCGCCGCGATGCGGCCCGCCTCGATCACCCGGCCCGGCAGCCAGACGTTGTCGAGCGACTGGAGGCCGTAGTCGCCGTACGCGACGTAGTTGCCCTTGGTGGCCTTGCGGTCACGCACCCGTCGCATTTCTTTCCGGAACTTCACTCGCTTGGGCATCAGCGCCATGCGTAAATCTCCTGCTCAATCAACCACACACTCAACGACGACCGCGGGACTTGATCCGTGTACCGACTGCCTCTGGCACGCCCGTCTCCTGCTGACGCTCGTACAGGCCCTTAAAGATCCAGCACTTGATGCCGATCACGCCGTAGCTCATGATGCTCTCGGCGGTGCCGTAATCGATCTCGGCCTGCAGGGTGCTCAGCGGGAGCGAGCCCAGGCGGACCTTCAGGACGCGGCTCATCTCAGCGCCGCCGAGGCGACCGCTGACAACGATCCAGACACCCTTGGCGCCGGCCGCCATGACCTGCTCGCACTTCATCTTGACCGCGCGGCGGAAAGCGACACGCTTGCGGAGCTGCTCGCCCACACCCTCGGCGGCCAGGCGGGCGTTCAGGTCAGGGTTCTTGATCTCCATGATCGAGATCGAGACCTTACGGCCGGTCATGTACTGAAGCTCTTCGGTGATGCGCTCAACCTCGGCGCCCTTGGGCCCGATCACCAGGCCCGGACGCGCCGACTTGATGATCACCTTCAGCTCCTCACGCGTGCGCTCGATGTCGACGTCGGCGACGGCGGCGTACGGCGGCTTGCGGTTGAGCCGGTCGTCGATGAACTTGCGGATCTTGAAGTCCTCGACCAGCAGCTCGCCGTAGAGCGCCTTGGGCGCGTACCAGCGGCTCTTGTGAGGCTCAGTGATGCCGACCCGCAGACCGTATGGATGTGTCTTCTGTCCCATTGCTTATCTCTTCTACTTCAGAAACGGTCGATCAGGCCTTGGCAACCAGTGAGATGCGGATGTGGCTCATACGCTTGAGGATGCGGTGCGCACGGCCGCGGTCTTTGGGCTGGAAGCGCTTCATCATCGGGCCCTCGTCAACGACGCTCTCGTGAACCACGAGACTCGTCGTGTCGGCGTTGGCACGCTCGGCGTCGTCGATGGCCGACTTCAGGCAGCGCTTCACGTCAACCGCCGCCCGCTTGGTGGTGAAGGTGAGCAGGTTCTCGGCGACGTCCACCCGCTTGCCGCGGATGAGCTGCACCAGGAGGTTGGCCTTGCGCGGCGAGCCGCGGTGGTAATAGAGGATGCTCTCGAACTTGGCGATCTGCGAGGGCTCGCACCCCAGAGCAGCGGCGAGCTTCTTGATGTCGCCGGCCTTGCATCGGGGGTGGTCGCGGCCGACCATCCAGTTGTTGACGGCGCTGGTGGCGTTGTCGCCCTTCATGCCCGCGCGAGCGACGACCTCGCCAAGACGCGCAGCGTCGAGGCCCTTGGTCTTCGCCATCTTTTTCAAACTATCAGCGTGGATACGCACGGCTAATCCTCACTTGGTCTTCCGGTCTCACGCCGCGTCGGGGCTTGATCCCCGGCCTCGGCGACTGTCAATTCAAACGCTCGATCACTTCTTCGTCGGGGCAGCGGTCGATGAACCCTCGGCGATGCCTTCCTTCTTGTTCGTGTGGCCCTTGAAGGTGCGGGTGGGGCTGAACTCGCCCAGCTTGTGCCCGACCATGTCCTCGGTCACGAACACGTCGATGAACTTGTTGCCGTTATGCACCTTGAACGTATGCCCGACGAACTCGGGGACGATCGTGCAAGCGCGGCGCCACGTCTTGAGCGGCTCACGCTTGTTGGTGCTGTTGAGGCGCTCGACCCTGCGGTAGAGACGCTCATCGACAAACGGACCTTTCTTCAGACTGCGGCTCATAGTGCTTGCTCTTCTTTAGTGCCCGGGGGGCCTCGTGCCTGATGCCTACTTACTTGCTCACGACGCCGTACCGCGTGCTCACACGACGGCGGATGATCAACTTGGTGCTGTGCTTGCGCTTGTTGCGTGTGCGTCCACCCTTCGCGAGCACGCCCGATGGCGAGCACGGAGGACGGTTGCCCTTGCTGCGGCCCGAACCACCACCCAGCGGGTGGGCGTTGTGGCTCTTGGCCACGCCACGCGTGATCGGGCGGCGGCCCAGGTGGCGCATACGGCCGGCCTTGCCCCAGCGAACGTTCTGCATGTCAACGTTGCCGACCTCGCCGATCGTGGCGCGGCAGTTGATGCTCACCAGACGCTGCTCGCCGGAGGGGAACACCAGCGTGGCGTAGTTCCCTTCCTTGTTCGTCAGCCGGGCCGAGTTGCCGGCGCTGCGGCAGATCTGACCACCCTTGCCGGCAACGATCTCAACGCAGTGCACGGCCAGACCCGTGGGGATGTGCTTGAGCAGCATGCTGTTGCCGACCTTCGGCTCGACGGCCTGGCTCGACGCGACGATGCTCGTGCCGGCCTTAAGGCCGACGGGCGCGATGATGTAGCGCTTCACACCGTCGGTGTACTCGATCAGCGCGATGTGGGCGGTGCGGTTGGGGTCGTACTCGATGCCGACGACCTTGCCCATGATGCCGTCGCGATCGGACCGGCGGAAGTCGATCACGCGGTAGCGCCGCTTGGCGCCGCCGCCGCGACCGCGCACGGTGATTTTGCCGCTGTGGTTGCGACCGCCGCTCTTAGGGAGGGGGCGGAGCAGGCTGCCCTCGGGCTTCTTCTTCGTGACCTCGGTGTTGAGGTTCACCGAGCTGAAGCGCCGGCCAGCACTCGTCTTGTCGTAAATCCGGATCGGCATACGTGCCTCTTCTTCTAATCCGACGGCCTGCATGGCCGGCGGCTGTTAACTGCTTAGAACAACTCGATCGTCTGGCCGTCCTTGAGCAGGACGAGCGCCTTCTTGGTGAGCTTGCCGCCGGTCCAGCCGTGCTTGTTCCGCTTGGTGCGGCTCTTGTGCACCATGGTGTTGATCTTCACCACGTTGACCTTGTAGATGGCTTCGACGGCGGCCTTGATGTCGTACTTGGTCGCGGTGCGGTCGACCTCGAAGGCGAAGCGGCCCAGCTCGCTGTTCTGGGCGGTGCTCTTCTCGGTCAGCAGCGGGCGCTTGATGATGTAGTGCTTGTCCATGGATCAGGCCTCAACCTTCCCCGCGGCGGCGGGCTTCTTGGCGGCGGGCTTCTTCTCGGCCGCGGGCTTCTTGTAACGCGGCTTCTCTTCCTTGACGCCGTTGCCGGCGCCGAGGGGGTTCTGCTTGGCGTTCTTGCCGGTCTGGCTGCTGGGACCGACCAGCCAGGCCTCGAGGTCGGCCTTGCTGATGACCAGGTACCGGTTGTTGAGCATCTCGAACGCGTTGAGCGAGTCGGGCTTGCACAGCTCGATGCCCTCGACGTTGCGGGCGGCCAGGCGGGTCTGCTCGTCGGCGCCGTTGATGGCGACCAGGGCCGAGGTGCCCTCGATCTTGAGCGCCTCGAGGAGCTTGATGAACTCTTTGGTCTTGGGCGCGGCGAGCTTGAGGCCGTCAACGACCTTCACCTCGGAGTCGATGAGTTTGGCAAGCAGCGCGTTGCGGTTGGCCTTGCGGCGCATCTTCTTCGGCATGTCCAGCCGGAAGTCCTCGCGGGTGCGCTTCTTGCTATGACCGTGACCGCCGCCGCGGAAGAGGTTCGACTTCTTGTCGCCGTGCCGGGCGTTGCCGGTGCCCTTCTGCTTGTAAATCTTGCGGGTCGACCCCTCGACCTGGTGACGGTTCTTCGTGCGGGCGGAGCCCTGACGGAGGTTGGCGTGGTAACGGACGTAGGCCTGCTTGATCAGCACGTAATTGATCGTGCCGCCCAGGGCCTGCTCGTCGATGGACATGTCGCCCACCTTCGAGCCTTGGATGTTGTAGACGGGGACTTGCATAAGTCTGCTCTCGTCGGACGCCTTCGTCAGGCAGAGACCCTTGCGGGGCCTCTGACTGTCGCTTCGCCTATCCGCCGGCCTCTGTTAGTGAGTGAGGAACCGGAAGGAATCGACTCGGCTGTCGACCCTTCCGGAGGCATCCGGTCGGGTCACGCTTGTTTGCTGCTGTCTGGCGGTTGTCTCCGGGCCCGTGCCCTTTCGACCCTTTCAGACTCACCGGCGGCTCTGCCTTGCCGCCTGATGATTGTTCCGTAACGACTGTTCTTGAATATCCAACACTGCGAACCTCAGTGCCGAACCGTCGGCGTGAGGCGTTTGATCATTTCTTGGCCGCGGCGATGACGCGCTTGGCCTTGCTCTTGTAGAGGCGGGTGGCCGACCGAACCATCAGCATGCCGCTGGCGGCGCCGGGGACCGGACCCTTGACCAGGATCAGGTCCTGCTCGGGGAGGATCCGCACGATGTCGAGCGAACGCTGCGTGATGCGGGCGTTGCCCATGCGGCCGGACATCTTCTTGCCCTTCTTCAAACCGCCGCCGAAGCCACGGTTGGAGCAGAGCGAGCCGATCGAGCCGGGGGAGCGGTGCTTGCGCTCGGTACCGTGCGACTCGCAGAGGCCCTTGAAGTGGTGACGCTTCATCGTGCCCTGGAAGCCCTTGCCCTTGCTGGTGCCGGTGACGTCAACGAACATGGTGCCGTCAAAGTCCTTGGCCGTCAGCGTCTGCCCGACGGTGTAGTTGCCGGCCTCTTCGGCCGTGCAGCGGAACTCGCGGTGATAACGCTTGGGGGTCGTGCCAGCCTTGGCGTCGTGCATGATCAGGGGCTGGGTGCTGCGGCGGGGCTTGATCTCACCGAAGCCGATCTGGACCGCGCTGTACCCGTCGTTCTCGACGGTGCGGACCTGCGTGACAACGCAGGGCCCGAGCTTGATGGCGGTGACGGGAACGCTGACACCCTCGGGGGTGTAGACGCGAGTCATGCCGAGCTTTGTTCCAAGGAGCGTGAAGGCCATTTGTATTCTTCCTGCCTGAGTGCACAAACGCCCGCGTCAGCGCGGGCGTTGGGGATCAGGCCTTGATCTTGATGAAAACACCGGCGGGGACGACGAGTCGGTTCAGGGCCTCAACCGTGCGAGCGTTGGGCTCGTGGATATCGATCACGCGCTTGTACGTGCGGATCTCGAACTGCTCGCGCGACTTCTTGTCGATGAAGGGCGAACGCAGAACGGTGTAGCGCTCGATGCGGGTCGGCAGCGGGATCGGCCCGGCGACCTTCGCGTTGGTGCGCTTGGCGTTCTCGACGATCTCCTTCGCGGAGGCGTCAAGGGCCACGTGGTCGTAGGCTTCCATTCGAATTCGAATCTTGCCGCCGGTCATTCGCGTCGCCTCGGGTCCATCGACACACAACCCCGCGCAGAAATGCACCGAACGCCGGTGCGGGCGCGGGGGGAGGGAAGGTTACGACGCGCCCCCCAATAGTCAACCAACGGCCAAACTCTTTTTTACTTAAGGTGTGCCGTTTCAACGTCGTGAGCGTCGAAGGGACGCTTGCGCGGCTGGCCAGGTCGGCCGACCATCCCATAGAGAGGCGGATTATCCGCACATCCGTGCGAATACCGTACAAATATCTAAAAGTCTATGGAATTGAACGAATGACCCGATAAACTCTGCACCATGCGCGCTCAATCCGCTTTCTTCGTCGTCGCCCTGAGCGCAACAGTTGCGCTCGGCCAGGTCACCTTGCCGCCGAGTACCCGTCGCCCGGAGGCACCAAAGCCCGTTGAGCCTCCTGCTCCCCAGGTCGTCCCCCCCACTCCGAAATCCGGAGACCCATCACAGGTTCCGGCGAACTTCCCCGGGTCGTTGCAGCCCGTCGTCGGCGCAACACCTCTGAGCGATGAGGCGCTGACAGTTGAGACCGCCGGCCTTTCGATGAACCTGCCGCTGGGGTCGGTTGTTGTGCAGAGTTCCAACACCGAGGGCACCGTTCACCGCATCGTGGCGGAGGACCAGTCCTGGTCCATCGAGGTGCAGGTGCGCCGCAGCGCCCGTGCCGATGCGACGGTCCACGACACCGCCGAGTTGATCAGCCGCAATATCGAGCAGCTCGCGCCGGTCGTTACGCCGGGGCGCGGCGACATCAAGGCCCGCCTGGAGTCGAACGTTGAGCTGCTGCAGCGGCTGACGCAGTTCACCATCGCCGGCTGCCCCGAGCCTGGCGAGCGGCTCTACTTCGCGGTCCCGGGCTCGGGCAGCCGCCGGATCATGGGGTACACGATCCTCAAACCGATGCCGGCGACTTTTGTGATCTTCGAGTTTGCCTGCGACGATTCGAAGTTCGAGAAGGCCCGCGCCGCCTACGAACTGTGCGTCGCCACCGCGAGGTTTGAGGACCCCACCAGGCTCATCGAGGCCCGCGCCGCGGCCTTGACGGCGGGGACCGAGTTCCTCGCCCAGTTGAGCGAGGAGAAACTCGCCCGGCTCGGCGACGACACCGAGCGGTGGTACCGCTGGTCCCGGCCGTCGCTGGCGGCCGGCGCAGCGGCGGGCGGTGACGGCACGGAGATCGGCTACCGGATTCAGAAGGTCAGCAAGGGGCGCAGGAGCGATATCGGTGCCGAGGGCGGCAGCGGACGGGACAACCCCTCCGGCCTGGTCGTGACAACCCAGGTACGCGTGCTGCAGCGAGGGGCCGGCGGCGGCAAGGTGAGCAGCGTGATCGACAGCGACACGAAGGCGTTCACGTCGTTTGACCGCAAGGACGAGGCCTGGGTGACCACAACGATTCTCCGCGACCTCAAGACGCCGGGCGCCGCGGCGAAGCCCTCCGTTTACAGCGAAACGGGCGTGCGCAGCGGAAACAGCATGTCAATCGTCTCCAGAGCGCCCGGCAAGGGTGATTCGGTCGTCTCGCCCGTCCTCCGCTCGACGCAGTACGTGACGGTCGGCGAATCGCAGTTCCTCGGGAGCCTGCTGGTGCTCGACAACAGCGCGGCGGGTGCCGCGGCAGGTAATGGCGGCGGTGCGCCGATCGAGCTTGGCTTTTACGCCTACCGGGCCGACACCGGCACGGTGAGCCTGCGGAGGGAGGCGGTCGGCCGCGATCCGTCCCGCGCGAACGCGTGGACCGTGCGATCGCGGCAGCGCGACGAGAAGGCCGCGACGGTAAACGTCTACCGCGACGACGGCACGCTCGTACGATCCGAGTTGGTCGACGGCTCGACGTGGGAGCCGATCGAGCCCGAGGCCCTCTTGAAGATCTGGAAGAGCAAGAACCTGCCCGTAAAGTAACCCATGGCGACCGAGCGGCTCATGACGGCGGCGGAACTCCCGGGCGATGAGTCCGCGCACAACGTCGGCCCCGGCTCGCCCGCAGCCAACAACGGCGGGTCGCTGCGTCCGCAGACCTTTGGCGAGTATGTGGGCCAGCGCGAGCTGCTGGAGAAGCTGAGCATCGCCGTCACCGCTGCGTGCGAGCGTGAGGAGCCGATGGAGCACCTGCTGCTGCACGGCCCGCCCGGTCTGGGAAAAACGACGCTCGCGCACGTCGCGGGCGCGGAGATGGGCCGGAAGGTCTACACCACCAGCGGCCCGGCGCTCAGCCGCGGGACGGATCTAGTCGGCGCGCTGACGCGACTGGAGCAGGGCGACATCCTGTTCATCGACGAGATCCACCGGCTGCCGGTCTCAGTTGAGGAGTTTATCTACCCCGCGATGGAGGACTTCCGTATCGACGTGCCCGTCGACACGGGCCTTCACGCGCGGACGGTGCAGATCTCGCTCAAACCGTTCACGCTGATCGGCGCGACCACCCGCGCGGGGCTGGTGAGCGCCCCGCTGCGGTCACGGTTTGGCATCACCCACCACCTGCAGTACTACGGGCAGCAAGACCTTGAGACGATCGTCACCCGCAGCGCCGGCCTGCTGAGTGTGAACATCCCCGACGCGGACGCGGTCCGGCTGATCGCCGCCCGCTCACGCGGCACGCCGCGCATCGCCAACCGGTTGCTGCGGCGTGTGCGCGACTACGCGCAGGTCCGCAGCGGCGGGGGGAGGACCGGCGCGATCACGACGGCGCTGGTCGAAGAAGCACTGACGCTGGAGGGGATCGACTCGATGGGCCTGGACGATCTCGACCGGCGCTACCTGCGAACGATCGGCACGACCTACCAGGGTGGCCCAGTCGGGGTGGAGGCGGTGGCCGCGACGCTGAACGAAGACTCGGGCACGCTCGAGAGCGTTGTCGAGCCCTACCTGCTGCAACTGGGGTTCGTCGCGCGGATGCGGCGCGGCCGGATGGTCACAGCGCTGGGCGCGGCGCACGTGGGCGGCGGATGCCGCGCGGGCGACGGGCTGGCGCAGTCAGAGTTGTTTGAAGGCTGAACAAGAGTTTCGGCTGGAGCCGGCCGATCTCAGGCCGTCGCGGTGCCAGCGTCGGTCGACTTCTTGGCGGCCTTGCGCTTGCTCTTGACGATGTCCTCGTTCTCTTTCGGCTTCTTCTTGCTCACGACGTCCTCTTCGGTGAAGAGCACGCACTTGCAGGAGATGCAGCGGGTGAGCTTGTGCATCGAGATGGCGTTGACGGTCTCGACCGGCAGCGTCATCTGGCAGTTGCCGCACGACCACTCGTGGTTGCGCCGGTCAACGACTTCAACCGGGCTCATCGCCTCGTCGCCGTGCAGTGACAGGGCGTCGGCGAGCATCTTCATCGCCTCGACGGGGATTTCCTTCGAGAGCGCGTCCCGCTGCTTCGTCAGCTCGTCTACGCGGTCCTTGATCTCGGCCGCCTTCGCGTCACGGTCCTTGCGGGCGTGATCGACGATCGCCGTGCGTTCGGCGCGGGCCACGGCACGCTCGTCGTTCTTCTTCTGCAGTTCCTCGACTTTGGACATCTCCTCGAGCTCGTGCTTCTCGATCTCGTCCTTCTTTTCCTTGAGCGAGTTGAGCTCGCTGAGGAACGCGGAGTATTCCTT
>JAUXUZ010000501.1 GCA_030680655.1 Phycisphaerales bacterium | reverse complement strand
CGACCACGCCGGGCGCCAACTCGCGCTGAACGGGCTCGGCGGAGAGACGGAAGACCTTGACGCCGTTGTCCATCTCGATGGGCAGCGTGGGTGTGTCGGGCATGACGACAGGTGTGTATGGCAACGCGCCGGGCGCGGGTGCCGGGACGGCAGTAGTACCGGGCTTGGGCGGCACTGCGGGAGGCACGGTCGGCGACGCCCCGTGGCCCTTGTGCTCGGGCTGGAACGCGGCAAGCACCGGGACAGCGGCGAACGCGCCGGCAGTTGCGGTTAGGATTTGTCGGCGGGTCAACGGGTGGTTCACGGTCGTGTGCTCCGAGCGATCTGGGCGGGGCGGGTTCGCACGGCCTTACTTCGGGTTCATGCCGGGCATGTCGGGCATGGTTGGGACGGGCGCGGTGGGCGGCGGTGACTTGGGATTGGGCGCGACGGGTGCGGGCTTCGTCATGCCCGGCATGTCCGGCATGGCATCCGGAGTTGCGTCCTTTGGAGCCGGCATGGGCGATGGGATCGGCGCGGCGACCGGCAGGTCAGGGAGCTTCACGCCGATGACTCGCTCCAACTCAGCCCGCGCGGTCCAATAGTCCTGTACGACACGGGCCTGTTCGATGCCGACCCGAGTCTCCGCCGACTTGGCCATGAGCAGGTCCGGGACGCCGACGATCATGGCGTTGTACTCGGTCTGCGTGAGTCCGACGATTCTCTGTCGGAGGGGGACGATCGACCGTTCATAGCGTTCAGCGGTGCGGCGGGCCAGCGCCATGCGCTCGGCGGCGATGCGGACCTCGGCACGGGCCGCACCGCGTTGGGATGCGAGCCGCTGCTCGGCCTGGCGGATCCGGGCCTCGCGCCGTGCGTAGACCGCCTGGTACTGGTGAAAGATCGGAAGTTCAAGGCTGATGTGCGGGCCCGTGCTCTGCACGCCGTCGCTGCTCCGCTCGGTCTCGACGCCGACTGCGCCGTTGGTCAGCAACCAGTTCTTGTCCATCTCAAGCCCCATGCGTTGGAGCTCGATCTCTCGACCCAGGAGAGCGAGGTCTACACGCTTGTCGAGTGCCGTGGCGACCAGCGTCTCGGCGTCGGGCTCCGAAGCGGGGAGGGGAGTTGCCGCGAGCGATTCGTCGATAGTCCACGGGATGTCCGAATCGGTCAGGTCGAGCAGGCGGCGGAGGGTCTCGCGGCTGATCCGGGCGGCGACCTCCGCCTGGTCCAGGGCAAGTCCGGCCTCCTCCGCGGCGGCTTGTTGATTCGCAGAGTCGAGGTCACCAATGTGACCCTGCGCCTGCTGCCGCTTCGCCAACTCGGCCCCAATCTCGGTGAACTCGACGAGCGCCCGCTGATACGTGAGCACCCGAGTGTCGGCGAGGTACTGGAAGTAGGCCCGGCGAACCTGCGTGGCCTTGTCGAGCACCGCATCAGTAACGCGGAGCAGCGACGCCTCCAACTCGGCCCCGGCGATTCTCTTCCGAAGCGGAACAAGGAAGATGTCAAGCCAGAAATCCAGACCCACGTTCCAGTTGACCCCGGAGGGCCCGCTGTCTGGGAAACGGACGAACCCGGCGAGATCAGGGTTCTTGAGCAGACCCGCGTGAACCATGTCGGCCTGCGCGACGCCGAGGTCTTCGTACACCGCCTGCAAGTCCCGGCTCCGAAGCAGCGCCACCTGCACGGCCCCCTCGGGCGTGAGCGGCCGGGCGAGCAGGTCGTTCACGATGGCATCAACCTGCTCATCTTCCGGCGTCCCCAGCCGCCAGTGGACGCGTGTCATCGCCGGTCCAAGCCGGTCATCGATTTGCCGCTGCACATCGGGGAAGCGTTCATCAGGCTTGACGGTGACGCAGCCCGCCACCCCGAGCATCACGCCCGACGCGACAACGCCCATGCACAGGTTTCGCAGCGGTTTCATAGACATGGTGCTCCACCACAACAGCGGCCCCGCCGACAACGGGTTCGATCACGCGCGGCTTCCGCAGGCCGCCTACCGCGCCCCGACGTTGTACGAGCCGGGCGGCAGGCACTTGTCGCACGCCACACCCTCGGGCACGCACCCGCCACACTTGACCTTGGGCACGCCGTTCTCGACGTAGGTGGACATCTCGGTCTTGCAGCACGGGCACTGGTGGGTCTTGTGAGTCTGCTCGTAGCTTGCGTTGCTGCGCGACCCGTAGGTGTGAGTCATCTTGACGGACTCGTCGTAGCAATGCTGACACACGACGGTCATGCCGGGCCGGGCCTCGACCATCGTGTGCTTGTCGCTCTGGCAGGCGCCCAGGGCGAGGCCGCAGGCGGCGAGGGCGGCGAACAGGAAAGGACGGTGGACGCGAGTGGTCATGCGAAGCTCCGTGACGAGAACCGGCCACTCCGCCACCAACGTGGTGAACCGGTGAGCCGATATGGTTATTGTCTCCCGCGCGCCTCGCCGTCGCTGTGCGGACGTTTCCCCAATCGCCCGCCCGACAACCACCCACCGGACCCATGCCCGCAAAAGAAAAACGCCCCGGCTCATCACCGGGGCGCTCCAACTGTCTTGGATGAAATCGAAGGTTTACGCCGCGATCGTCGCCTGCGACTGCTCGCCCCACGGCCCGCGTTCGCCGGTGGGGTTGACCCAGCGGAGCCAGTAGTACGCGGTCTTGCCGCCGTCGGCGCTGGGGAAGTTGAGCACGTAGGGCGCGTTGGTGTCCACGGCGACGAAGCGCAGATCGCCCTCGCCCGTCGGCGGCGCGATGCCGACGTGGTTCCAGATTTCGACGCCCAGCACGCCCGGGGGCTTGGCCTTGCGGGTGGGCGTGGTCTCATCCACGAAGGACAGCGTGTGCTGCAAGCGCGACCCGCACGAGATGGAGCAGATGGGCGCGGTGGTGGGCGGGCCGATGGGTCCGGGCTGCTGCGCCACGGTGATCCCCAGCGAAGCCTTCTCGGCATCGCTCACGACGCTGGACGCCTGCAAGCGGCGCACGAGCGGGCGCAGTGCGGCCGTGAGGCCCCCGCGCGTCTCATCCTTGTTCTGCTTGGCGGCCTGCGCTGCGGCCTTGGCCGCGATGTGCGCGGCGAAGCCGGTGTTGAACGCCGTCTGGTTGGTGGTGACGGGCGTCATGTCCGCCGCGACCAGGCCGAGTGCGGCGAGGTTGGCGTTGGCGTAGGTGACGAAGTTGGTCACCCACGCCTGATAGTCCGCATCCGGTCCGGGCAAATAGTCAGCCATGTTCTTCTACCTTTACTGCTGGATTCGGCGGCTCGCTCGTGGAAAAGCCCGTCCGCTACCCGAGCCGTCGATCGGCACGCGGGGGGCACTCCACGTCGTATCGACGCTCGCGGGGTCCGACTTCACGAGCGCCCGCGCGATTGGCGAAGAATCCCCAGCGCGTTGGGGTGTGGCCGATCCTCTATAGGTGGACTGTCCGCTGATGCCAGAGAGGGCTGCTGCCCTCTCCGGCACCTCACCCGCCCGGAGTGGTCATTCCCCACTTGCCGGGAATCCGGGCGAGCGCGCGCTCGCGCGCCGACTTCGCCGTCGCGTACACTGTGGGGGTTCAGCCACCCGGAAACCCACTATGCCCAGAATCGGCGCCTTTTACACCGTACCCCCTGACAAATGGCTTTTCGACGGCCACGGCGACGTGATCGAGGCGAAGCGCCGCGCCGCTGACTGGCTCGCGGCCAAGGGGACATACGCCGGCGCGGAACAAGCCATCGAGGAGTTTGTTCGGCAGTGGGCATTGCAGCAGCTATTGACCGAGTACGGCTATCCCAAGGAATGGGTGGGTGAACGGCTCATCATCGAGGAACAGGTCAAGATGGGGTCGGGCGAAAAGGAAGCCGACATTTCGCTCCGAAACACGAACCGCCGCACATTCCTCTATGTGGAGGTGAAAGCCACCGGGGTTACCGAACAAGAGTTCCGCGAGGCGGAACGCCAATTGGAGTCCTACTTGGCGTCCACGCACACCGCCACCATCGGAATGGTGACGGACGGCGTGCGCGTCCGATGTGTTCGCAAGAAGATCGATCCAAACGACTTCGAGTACATCACAGAC
>JAUXUZ010000500.1 GCA_030680655.1 Phycisphaerales bacterium | reverse complement strand
GCGACGCAGGGGCGCTTTGTCTACGACCTGGGTGATGGCCAGTGGAACATTCCCGCGCTGCGCGTGCTGCTTGAGGATGTGCTGCCGCGGGACCACGCCTTCGAGGGGTTTGAGGTGGAGCACGACTTCCCCGCGGGGGTGGGGCAGAAGACCATGCTCATCAACGCACGGCGCATCCGCAAGCCGGGGGACGATTCGGAGTTGATCCTGCTGGCCATCGAGGACATTACCGAGCGCAAGCTGGCCAAGGCGGCCCAGAAGGACACTGAGGTGCGCTACCGCCGCCTCTTCGAGTCTGCGAAGGACGGCATCTTGATCCTCGACGCCCACACCGGGAAGATCACCGACGCCAACGCCTTCATGGGCGGGCTGACGGGCATGGAGCCGGATGAGATCCTGGGTAAGAAACTCCACGAGATCGGCATGTTCAAGGATGCCGAGGAGAACAAGGCGGCCTTCCGCGAGTTGCAGCGGACCGGCTACCTCCGCCATGAGCACCTGCCCGTGCAGAACCGGCTGGGCGAGCGTGTCGAGGTTGAGTTTATTGCCAATGTGTACAAGGAGGGGGACCGGCTTGTTGCCCAGTGCAACGTCCGCGACATCTCCGAGCGCATGTTGCTGCAGCAGCAGGTGGTCAAGCAGGCGGCGATTCTCGCCGAGCAGGCGCGCAGCAAGGACGAGTTTTTGGCCATGCTCAGCCACGAGCTGCGCAACCCGCTGGCCCCGATCCGCGCGGCGGCGCACATCATGCGGCTCCAGGAGAGCGCAGAAGGGGCGGGCGCGAACCCGATCCTGCTGCAAGCCCGGGAGGTCATTGAGCGGCAGGTGGCCAACCTCACCAAGATGGTGAGCGATCTATCGGAGGTCTCCCGCGTCATCAGCGGGCGCATCCGGCTGGACCTGAAGGCTGTGGACATGAAGCAGGTGGTTGAGCACGCCGTGCAGTCGGCCACCCCGCTCTTTGAGCAGCGCAAGCACGCGGTGTCGGTCAGTACGTGCACCGAACCGGTGTGGGCGCACGCGGACGCGACGCGTTTGGAAGAGGTGCTGGTGAACCTGCTCAACAATGCTGCGAAGTACACGCCCGACGGCGGGCGGGTCGCGGTGGCGTGTGAGCTGCGGCGTGAAGGGGGGAAGGACTACGCGATGGTGCGTGTGCGCGACAACGGGGTGGGGATGGAGGAGTCGCTCCTGCCGCGCGTCTTCGACCTGTTCACGCAGGGTGACCGCTCGCTGGACCGCTCGTGGGGCGGGCTGGGCATCGGTCTCTCCCTGGCGCACCGGCTCATCACCATGCACGGCGGGACGATCGAGGCGCACAGCGCGGGCCCCGGCAAGGGGAGCGAGTTCACGGTGAGGCTGCCGTTGCTCGCGGCGGCGCAGGGCCAGATCGCGTCCGAAGGATTACTGCCCGGCGGCAGAATGCCCTTGCCCACGCGGGTTGAAGATGGAGTGGTGAGGGCGGCGGTGCGCGTGCTGGTGGTGGACGACAACATCGACCTGGTGACGATGCTCTGCGGCACCCTGCGGCTGAAGGGCTACACGGTGCAGTCGGCCCACACCGGCCCCGAGGGACTCAGGATCGCGCAGGAGTGGCGGCCGGACATCGCGCTGCTGGACATCGGCCTGCCCGACATGGACGGCTATGAGATCGCGCGGCGGTTG
>JAUXUZ010000497.1 GCA_030680655.1 Phycisphaerales bacterium | reverse complement strand
GCGCCGGCGGAACCGGCCGCGAGCACGGCGCTCAACTGCTCGACCGTGTCGCCCACGCCGCCGGCAGAGCGATCGACCCGATGGAGCGCCACTGGGCACAGCGCGCCCGCGAGCGCCTCGAAGGAAGCCTCCGCGAGCGATGGTCCACCCGTGCACCCAAGCTTGAGGAGGCTGCGGCATGAGCGCTTCCACTCTTGGCCCGGTCCTGTTCCAGGTGACGCCCGTCAGGCTCGTGACCGAGCCGGCGAGCATGTCCGAGCCGTGGCCGGTCGGCTACACGATGACGGTGTGGGGCGTGGCGATCGGCGTGACCGTTCTCTTCGCGCTGACGGTCAGCGCATGGCTGCGCATGTCACCGCACGCGCGTGCCCTCGCCGTGCAGACCCTCTTCTGGCGACTGTCACCCTTCCAGTTGCTGGTCCTCCGCGCGGCCGCTCGCGCATCGGGCACGCCTGCGGCCACTCTCCTGATCAGCAGGGGCGCGTTCGAATCAGCCGTCTCCGCCTGGGCCGGGCGCGAACACGGGGCAACGCTCACGCCAAAGTCGCGGCAGTGCCTCGAGACCTTGTCGGGACGTCTCTTCGGGCACCCACCTGCTTGAACGCCTGATCGCCCGCTTCCAACCTCCCTCTCCCCTGCCGGCCTCCAACGCTGGGGCTGATAACGACAAAACTGCGTCAACCCAACAGCCTGTTCAAGTGCCTTTGCTTCACCGATCGTGAAAACAATCGCCCGCTGTATCTGCGAGCATGAATTGCGGTTTACTTTTACTCGATAGCGAGGGCAGTGCCGCGCACATGCACTCGCGTGCTCGGCGGTTGCACCCTCGCAGAACTGTCGGAGCATGGCATGAGGACCTGGAACCGTGTCGCCCTCGCCGCGCTCATTGTTGGTGGCTCACTGCTCGCTTGGGCAACGTGGGCCGCACTGGCCCCCGTAAAAGTAAACGCTCAAACTGAGTCGGCCGCAATGTCCGCGCTGCTTGACGTCGGTCAGGCGCTGCGCCAGGATATCGGGCGCGTCGTCAAGCCCGCGATGGCCCGCACGCGGTTGGTCGCCAGCGACCCAGCGATCGCCGCAGCCCTCCGCAGCAGCGATACAGGTGTCCTGACGGCTTTGGCCAATCGCGGTGTGCAGAACGCCACAGAAATCGACGCCCTGGCTTTGTTCGGGCCCGACGGCCGGATCCTGGCGATCAACAGCGTCTACGCAAGCGGTGCCGCCATTGACCCAGCGCAGGTCGCCAGAATCCTGAACATGAACTTCGACGGGCGTGACATCATCCAAAAGTGCGCACGCAACGACGCGGCCACCGACGTTCTCGAGTTCCAGACGACCTGCGATATTACCCCCGCGTTCTTCGGATCAACAGGCCTGTCGGTCGCCTACTCGGTACCAGTTATCGAGAAGGCCTCGGGCCAGAAAGTCGGCGTCGCCAGCGCGCGACTTAAGTTCGATCGCCTCACCGAACTGTTGAAGGATCGCAAACTCGACCGCGCCGGCGGAACCATCCAGTTTGTCACCGAAAGCGGAGGCTACTTCTCCGAGGAGATCAACGGCGCGTCCGCCCAGCCGCCGATCCCCGCCGCCGAAGTCTCAAAGCTCGTCCACCCGGGTCAGAGCGAAGCGCACACTGTTTCGCGCTGGCAGGACAAACTCGTCGCCGTTTTTCCACTTCACGAGTTCTCCACCCTCGAGGGAGGCGGCATCTCCGTCATGCTTGTCGCGCCGCAGACCTGGGTAACCCGCGAGGTCGCGATGGCACACCTGGCGCAGGCCGGCCTGATCGCCGCGGGAGGGCTGCTGCTGATGCTGCTCGCCGCGGCTATCCGCGTTGCCGTGTCGGACCGTGAGCGCCGGCGCTCCAGCGACCTATTGAAGGCCGCCGCCGAAACCGCCAACGCCGCCAAGAGCGAGTTCCTGGCGAACATGAGCCACGAGATCCGCACACCCATGACCGCGATCCTCGGGTTCTCCGAGGTGCTCCAGCACGCACTGGCCGATGGCGAGATCAGACCGCAATTTGCTGAGCCCGTGCGCACCATCCGCGCCAACGGCGACCACCTGCTCTCCCTGATCAACGACATCCTCGACCTGTCGAAGGTCGAAGCGGGCAAGATGACCTCCGAATCCGTTCCTTGCTCGATCTGCCAGATCGTCGCCGAGGTCGCAGCCATGATGCGCGTCCGAACGTCCCAGAAGGGGCTCGCGCTCAACGTCAGGTACGTCTTTCCCGTCCCCAGCACGATCATGAGCGACCCGATCCGCGTGCGCCAGATCATCATCAACCTCGTCGGAAACGCAGTGAAGTTCACCGAACGCGGTGATATCGAGATCTGCGTCCGCTGCGACGCCATCGCCGCCGGCGGGCAGACCCTTGCCGTCGATGTCACAGACACCGGCATCGGGCTCACACCAGAGCAGGCGGGCCGGCTCTTTAAGCCCTTCAACCAAGCAGACACTACTACCACTCGTCGATTCGGAGGCACCGGGCTTGGGCTGGCCCTCTCGCGCCGCCTCGCCCAGATGCTCGGCGGCGATGTCACCGTCGTCAGCGAGCCAGGCAAGGGGAGTACTTTCACCGCCAGCTTTGTCACCGGCGACCTTTCACGTGTGCGCATGATTGAGCAGGCAGAAGAGGCGATCATCACGGCCCCCCTGACCTCCAACGCGCCCCCCATCCACCTCTCCGGTCGCATCCTCCTCGCTGAAGACGGACCAGACAACCAACGCCTGATCTCAATGCTCCTGAAGAAAGCCGGCGCCGAGGTCACCGTCGCTGAAAACGGTCGCGCCGCCGTAGAGGCGGTCGAGGCATCGATCGCCCTCGGCAGGCCGTTCGGGCTGATCCTGATGGACATGCAGATGCCGGAACTGGACGGCTATGGCGCCTCCGCCCGCCTGCGATCGATGGGTGTCTCTACACCAATCGTTGCACTCACCGCCCACGCCATGAGCGGCGACCGCGAGAAGTGCGTTGCCGCTGGCTGCTCGGACTACGCAACCAAGCCGATCGACCGCGCAACGCTGCTGGGGGTGTGCGATAAGTGGCTCAACACTGGGATAGACCGGCGGGCCGCGGCGGCGTAAGACACCGAGGCTCTGGCGCTTCTACGGGTGGGCAGCGGCGAAAGCGGCGTGATATCCTTGCGCACGCGGGGGCGGGGTGACGATTCCCGCTCCGCGACGCTCCTGCCCTTCATTTGACCAGCGCACTCACCATCCTGAGCGACCCACCCCCTCCGGGCACACCGATCGGCCTGATCGCTGGGGGTGGAAGGTTACCCGTGCTCGTCGCCGAAGGGCTGCGCGCCGGCGGGCACCCCGTGCACGGGCTCGGCCTCGCCGAACAGTTTGACCCGATGCTCCCGCCGATGTGCGCCAGCTTCCAGCAGGTGGGCCTCCTCCGCGTCGGCGGCTGGGGGCGCAAGCTCCGCCACATGGGCGTGTCGCACGCGATCATGGTCGGGCGCGTCGACAAGGCCAAGCTGATGTTCGACCCTTGGAAGCTGGTCCGGCACGTGCCCGACTTCGCCACGCTCATCGGCTACTACCGAACACTCCGCCACGACCGGCGCTCGCACGTGCTGCTCGGCTTCGTCGCGCGCCAGCTCGAGCTCTCCGGCGTGCAGCTGCTCGACTCCACCGCGCCGATCGACAACCACCTCGCCTCGCCCGGAGTCATGACCAGCCGCCAGCCCACCTCCGATGAGCGCGTCGACTACCAGTTCGCGTGGCCCCTGCTGGGCGAGCTGCTGCGGCTCGACATCGGCCAGGCCGTCGCCGTCAAAGACCGAGACATCATCGCCGTCGAGGGGATCGAAGGGACCGACAAGATGATCGAACGCTCCGGCATCCTCTGCCGGCGCGGCGGATGGACGCTCTGCAAGGGCGCACGCTCGGGGCACGACCGGCGCAGCGATGTGCCAACCGTCGGCGTGCAGACCGTCGAGAACCTCGCCGCCGCCGGCGGCACATGCCTGGCCGTCGCCAGCGGCAACGTGATCATGATCGACAAGATCAAGATGCTCGAGGCGGCCGATCAGCTCGGCGTCGCCGTCGTCGGCGTGCCGATGGCCGGGCCCGGCACCCTCGGCAGCGGCATCCGCACGATGGTCAACGGGTCATGAACGCGCGGCCCCCGTCGCCTCCCCCTTCGCCCACCCCGTCACCAGAGGGTGATTCCTGCCCCTACGTCTCGCGCGGCGGGCTCAAGCTCGCCCACGCGCTCGACACGCTCGCGATCGACCCCCGCGGCTGGACCTGCGCTGACCTGGGGTGCTCAACCGGTGGTTTCACCCACTGCCTCCTGCTGCGCGGGGCTGCACGCGTCATCAGCGTCGACACCGGTTACGGCGTGCTCGCCTACAAGCTGCGCACCGACCCGCGCGTGCGCGTGATGGAGCGCACCAACGCCCTCCACGCCGAGCCCCCCGCGCCCGTTGACCTGGTCGTGATGGATGTGAGCTGGACGCCCATGCGATTCGCACTCCCCGCCGCGATCAAGTGGCTCCGCCCCAGCGCAACCGGCGGCATCGTTGCCCTCGTCAAGCCCCACTACGAGCGCAGCAGCAAGGACAAGTCCGCCCGCGGCATCCTTGCCGATGATGAAGCCGCCGCCGTCACCGACGCGGTGATCGCCGAGGTCTGCGCCACCCTCCCGCTTACCGTCGCCGGCAAGACGCCCTCGCCGATCAAGGGCGGCGGCGGAAAGCACAAGCAGGGGAACCCTGAGTGGCTGGTTCGGTTTGTGCTGCGCGGGGCGTGAACGGTTGCCTACCGCTTGGCCTTCTTCTTGGCCGCCGGTTTGCGTGCGGCGCTCTTGGCGACCTTGCGCACGACCTTCTTCGCCGTCGGCCGCTTGGCCGCGGCCTTCTGCTTGACGGGTTTGCGCTTGGCCGCAGGTCCAGCCACCTTCGCGGTCGGGGCCTTCTTGCCCGGCTTGCCGGTGCGCGCAGTCGGCAGCCCCTCCAGCCGCTTGGCCTCGGTCTTGATCGCTTTTCCCTTCAGCGCCACCGCCGGCCGGAGCTGCAGATCGCGGTCGGGCGGGGTGGGGTTCGCCGGCGCTGCGTGCGCCGCCTTGCGCCGATTGGCCGACATGCCGCCCGCTGCGCGCGGCGCAGGACCCCTGTTCCAGCCCGAGGCCTTCCCCTGCACGATGGTCCAGAGCAGCTCCAGCAGCTCGCGCGTGCCGATGTGCGTCGCGCCGCTCAGCGGCAGCACACGCACCTCGCGCCCGAGCTTGAGCTTGGCCCGCAGCGACTTCACCGCCTCGCCGCGCGCCGCGTCGTTCTCCAGCAGGTCGAGCTTGTTGAGGCAGATCACCTCTTCGCGCTCCGCCAGCGGCGCCGAGTACTGCTCCAGCTCTTTGCGGATCGTCTTGTAGTTGGCCGCCGGGTCGCTCCCGTCGGGGGGCATCACATCCAGCAGGTGCACCAGCACCTTGGTGCGTTCGATGTGCTTGAGGAACTCGATCCCCAGCCCCACACCCTGCGACGCCCCCTCGATCAGCCCGGGGATGTCCGCGACGACCAGCCGGCGCGTCGGGTCAAGCTCGGCCACGCCAAGCTGCGGGCTCAGCGTCGTGAACGGGTAGGCCGCGATCTTGGGGTTCGCGTGCGTCAGCGCCTTGAGCAGCGTGCTCTTGCCCGCGGTGGGCAGGCCCAGCAGGCCGACATCTGCCAGCAGCTTCAACTCAAGGCGCAGCTCGCGCACCTCACCCTCCTGACCGGGGTGGGCGTACGTGGGCGTCTGGTTGGTTGGGCTCTTGTAGTGCTCGTTGCCGAAGCCGCCGTGCCCGCCGCGCGCCGCGACGTACTCCTGGTTCGGCCCAAGGTCGGCAAGCTGCTCGCCGGTCTTGGCGTCGAAGATGAGCGTCCCCGGCGGCACCCGGATGATCAAGTGGTTGCCGTCGGCGCCGTGCTGCTGCTTCTTGCGCCCGCGCTCGCCCCCCTGCGCCTCCCAGTCCGGCCGCCCGCGGAAGTCAAAGAGCGTGTTGATCCCGTCGTCGGTGTGGAAAACCACATCGCCGCCGCGCCCGCCGTCACCCCCGGCGGGCCCACCCTTGGGCTCGAACTTCTCACGGCGGAACGAAACGTTGCCAGCGCCGCCGTTACCGGCGTAGACGGTGATGATTGCAGAGTCGACGAACATGCACCAGCGTAGGGAGATGGAGTAGGGGTGGCCCGCCAGACGAGTCCACGCGGCGGCAAATAGGGCATCAAATCCGGTCCGCACCCTTGCTTCCCGAGAAAAAGCCCTCCTTCGCCCTCGTTCCGCTCGATCCCACCCCTCGCGGAACGGGCACGCGGGTGCATCGCTCCGACGGTTATGCCAGGAACGACGTCGGTCACGACAGCACCTCTCCGGAGCAATCCAGAGCGCAGCCGGTGACCTGATTGATAAGCAGCAGTGAACCGACGGACGCGACGGCCGTTACGCCGCCTGACGCCGGTACGAACCCTTGCGAAGCTCCGCCAGCAGCCGCTCGTGGTCGCCCTTGCGGGCCCAGCGATTGAAGACCGCGGCCATCTTGATCGGGCCCGCCTCGTTCTCATCCTCGATCCACACGACGGTGGCGAAGACGTAAACCGCGTTGTCGGGGCCGAAGGTGTCGGCGCCGTTGTTCATCGTCGGCAAGGTGATCATGATGGCGACCTGCGTGCCGCACTCGATGCCGCGGTCAAGCTCGAAACGCAGCCCACCCTCGCTCACGTCGTAAGCGTGCCCCTGCAACTCGAACGTGTCGGTCTCGAGCGTGCGGATCGCGATCGTGGTGTACATCGCTTCCAGGTCGAAGCGCGGGAAGCGGCGGCGGTCGGTGTTGAGTTTCATCGTGCGCTCTCGTTGCGGTTGTGCGAACACCCGTCGTCGGGGATGCTGAATCTATCGGACGCTCGCGCGACCAACTGAACCCCGACTCACGCCAAACAGATACCCTCCCCGGTGCCCGCATCGCCCGCCACACCCCCAGACCCCGACGCCCTCCTCTGCGAGCGCTGCGGCTACGCCATCGCGGGCCTGGCCGAGACCGAGCCCTGCCCCGAGTGCGGCGACCCCGCCGGGCTCAGCTGGCCCAGCCGCCGCCCAGGGAGCATCTACCAGCGCCGCGGCAACGTCGCGGGCAGGTGGTTCTGGGGAAACGTTGAGGCGATCACCTCGCCCCGCCGCCTTTACCGCTGCGTGCGCATCGACCACGGCGCCGCGCGGCTCATGTTCACAAACATCATGCTCACCGCGGCCGCCATCGCCGCCATGTGGCTCGGTGCCGTGCGTGCCAACTGGTTCCTTGAGGCCGGCCTCATCTGGATCGGTTCCTGCGCGCTGCTGCTCCTGCTCACCTACATCGAGACCCGCGGCCTCCGGCTATTCGCCCGCGCCGAGTCGAGGAAATGGCGCGTGACCAAGGACGTCGCGTGGACGGTCTGCAGCCACGCGACGGTGGGTTGGGCTGTAGGCGGAATCCTGCTGGTTGTGGTCGCGATCATCAACCCGGCCGAACGGCTGCTCACCTGGGAATGGCTCAACACGCTGCTCTACCGCCAGCTGGGCGGCCGCCTGGTCAGCGACTACTACACGCAACTGCGCACGGTCCAGACGCTTCTCCCGTTGCTCGCCGGCATGCTCGCGTTCGAGACGCTGGTCTACATCGGCATCCGCCGCTGCCGCTACGCCAACACGCCCGCCTCGGCCGCTCAGCAGGGCGCCCCCGCTGACGCGCCGCGTGCATCCGCATAGCATCGCCGTCGCCCTGCATTCCCGCCCTCGCCAGGGAATCCGCCCGGTCGGAACGGAGTCCGCGTGTCGGAGTCGGCCCCACCCATCTCAGTCCCCCCCGCAAGCGGCAACGCCGCGCAGGTCACACGGGGGATCGTCCACGAGACGGCCACCTACCGCGACGTCTGGAAGAACGTGCAGTACCGGCGCGTCATCAGCGCCCAGTTCCTCTCCAACACCGGCACCTGGATGGAGATGTTCGCCATCTCCATGTTCGTCGCCCAGGCGACCCGCCGCCTCGACGACCAGGGAACCCTCGGCCTGGTCCAGCAGCTCCCCATCGCCGTCCTCGGCCTCCTCGGCGGGCTCGCCGCCGACCGCCTCAACCGCCGCGCCCTGCTGGTCTACACCCAGGTGATGGCGGGCGTTGTCGCCCTGGGCGTCGCGGCGGTGAGCATGATCCAGTTCGAGGACCCGCGCACGGCGGTGCACTGGCTCTTTGCGCTGGGCCTGCTCAATGGCTGCGTGCTCGCCTTCAACTTCCCCGCGTGGCAGG
Organism: Phycisphaerales bacterium; assembly: GCA_030680655.1. Classification (GTDB taxonomy): domain Bacteria; phylum Planctomycetota; class Phycisphaerae; order Phycisphaerales; family UBA1924; genus JAJTGZ01. The sequence goes on along the minus strand of JAUXUZ010000497.1, from coordinate 1,395 downwards.
TGCTCACCCCCCGGCTCGTGCCGCGCGAGCAGCTCGGACGCGCCCTGGCGCTCAACGGCATCCAGTTCAACCTCGCGCGCGTCGTCGGCCCCGCCGCGGCCGGCTTCGTCATCGCCCTCTTCATGCGCATCCCCGGCTGGGAGCCGTACGCCAGCGCTCCGTGCCTCTTCTTCAACGCCTGCTCGTTCATGTTCGTGGCGTGGGTCGTCTCCAAGTCGCCCGACGCCCCAGCACCGCCCAACGACGGCCAGCCGGTGCTGCGACAGCTCAAGTCGGCGTGGTCGTTTGTTATCCACCAGCCCGGCCCGCGCGCGGTGCTCATCGCCCAGGTGCTGCTGAGCTTCCTCGCCGCGCCGCTGGTGCGCATGCTCAGCCTCTTTGTGATCGACGTCTACGGCATCGAGGAGCAGCACGCCGCGCAGGAAGCGGGCGGCACGCTCCTGGCCGTGCAGGGGGTCGGCGCGGTGGTGGGGGGTGTGTCGCTCCGCTGGGTCCCGCCGTGGTATCCCAAGCACCACTTCATGCCGCTCAGCCTTGCCCTGCTGGGCCTGTCGATCACGGTCTTCTCACTCACCACCACGCTCTGGACCGGTTACGCGGCGATGGCCGTCTGCGGCTTCTTCTGGATATGGGCCTTCAACCAGTCGTGGGTCGCCATGCAGGTCCTCGCCCCCGAGCACATGCGCGGACGCATCCTCGCGCTGGTCACCGTGCTCGCCTTCGGCGCCACCGCCGTGGGCGCCGTGCTCGCGGGCGTCGGCGGCGAGCACCTCAAGGCCGTCGTCTCACCCGCCCACGCGACGCAGCTCTCTGTCGGCGGGCTCTCGGTGATGCTCATGCTCGCGGGCATCATCATGATGATCGTCCGCACGCCCGAGGTTGACGGGCTCGACCGCCACGGGCACAAGGCGATCGACCTCGACTTGACCAACGCCGTGCTCGCCCGGCGTTTCCGCCCCACACCGCCCCCAGTCGACCGCGCCGACGTGCCGCCCAGCGCCTCCCTGCCCGGCTGATCGCCGCCCGGAGCTGTACCCGGCAACAATCGCCCGTGCTCACCCTCCGCCCCGCCCAACCCGATGACTTCGACGCCATCGCCGCACTCACCAACATCTACATCGACACCACCGCCGTCCACTTCGCCTACGTCCCGGTGACGGCCGATGAGCTCCGCGGCCAGTGGGAGGCCGGGCGCGAGCGGTTCCCCTGGCTCGTCGCCGAGATCGACGGCGCCTTCGCCGGCTACGCCAAGGCGGGCGTGTGGCGCACCCGTGACGCCTACCAGTGGACCACCGAGGTGGGCATCTACATCGAGCCCGCCTCGCACGGCAAGGGCGTCGGCCGCGAGCTCTACGCCCTGCTGCTCAAGCGCCTGCGCACCGGCGGCTTTCGCTC
>JAUXUZ010000496.1 GCA_030680655.1 Phycisphaerales bacterium | reverse complement strand
GGTGGCCAGTGCTTGAGTGGATCGCCCGGCTGATCGGCGGCGGGGAAGGGGCGCTCGACCCGAGCTCACCCGCGGTGCGGTTTGAGTTCGCCTACGCGCTGGCACCGTGGCATTGGGCCGTGATCATCGCGGCCGCCGCGGCACTGGGCTGGTGGAGCTACGCCAGGCTGGAAGGTGCCACCTGGGTGCGCGTGCTCACCGGCGTAACCCGGGCGGCGATCCTGGCGCTGCTGGTGGTGCTGGTGTGCGGGCCACGGCTGATCGAGGTACGCGAGAACGTCGAGCGCGACTGGGTGCTCGTGCTGGTCGATCGTTCGGCGTCGATGGCGATCGCCGATGCGCCGGCGGGGGGAGCAGTGGCGGCGGGCGTGCTCAGAACGCGCGACGAGCAGCTGCGTGCGGTCCTGCAGAAGGCCTCGCCCGTCTTCGCGGAGATGGCGGTGAACCGCACCGTCAAGTGGCTGGGGTTCGACGCGAGCGCCTTTGACCTGCCGGTCGGCTCCGGGCTGCCGCAGCTCGAACGGCCAACCGGACAGCGGACCGACATCGCGGCGGCGATCGAAGGTGCGCTCGCAAAGGGCGCTGCGCGACCGATCGCCGGGATCGTCCTGCTCAGCGACGGCCGATCGGCGCTGGACGTTCCCCGCGCAGTCGTCAAGCGGCTGACGTCGGAGAAAGTACCCATCGTGGTCGTGCCGCTGGGCAGCGCCGAGGGACTGACGGACGTTGCGATCGGGGCGATCGATGCACCCCCGGCCGCTTTTGTGAACGACCCGGTGCCCGTCCGCGCAACCATCGCACGGACGGGCACGCGCCTGCCGGGCCCGGCGGTGGCACGCCTGCTCGACCGCGACAGCGGCGAGGTGCTCGACGAGCAGCGCGTGGAGTGGGCAGAGGGCCAGACGAGCAAGGCGCTCACGCTCACGGGCGGCGCGGCCGGTTCCGGCGACCGCGCAAGCTGGGAGGTTCGCGTCGAAGCGGTCGACGGCAGCAAGGACCTCATCGAGGCGAACAACAAGGCCGATGTGGGCTTCGCGCTTGTGAACCGACCGCTGCGGCTCCTGTACGTTGACGGTTACCCGCGCTGGGAGTACCGCTTCCTCAAGAACATCTTCTCGCGTGACGAATCGGTCAATTTCAGCGCCCTGCTGCTGTCTGCTGGACGCAAGTACCTGCAGGAAGGGAGTGAGGAGATCGACTCCCTCCCCGATTCCGCCAGCGCGTGGGACGCGATCGACGTGATCATGATCGGTGATGTTCAGCCGGGCGTCATCGGCGCTGCCCAGTTGGAGCAGATCCGCAACCGGGTGGCGGTAGGCGGCGCGGGCTTGCTGTGGGTCGCGGGCCCATCCGCGGTGCCCAGCGCCTACCGGGCCACACCGCTGGCAGACCTGCTGCCGGTCTCGCTCGCTGGCCTCGCCGGCGGCGGCAGCGATGCCGTCGCCCTGTGGGACCGTGACGTTGTGCTGAGACCGGCGCCGCTGGCCGAGGGGCTCGGCGTGCTCCGACTCGGCGAGCGCCAGCCCGACGGCTCTTACTGGCCTCCCCAAGTGTCCGACCCCGCGGCGGGGTGGTCGCGGCTCCGCTGGATGCAGCGGCTCGAACCGGGCACACTCAAGCCCGCGGCTGAGGCGCTCGCGATGGCAGCGCCCGCCGACGGCATCGGCGCACCAACCCCCGCGGTGGTGACGATGCGGTTTGGCGCCGGCAGGGTGGTCTACGTCGCCACCGACGAGGTGTGGCGGTTCAGGTACGGCCGCGGCGAAGACCTTCCCGAACGCTTCTACATGCAGTTGATCCGTCTGCTCGGTCGCGAGTCCGTCGCCCGGTCGGGCAAGCCGGCGGTCTTGACGCTGACGCCGAAGGATGCCGAGGTCGGTTCGCCCGTGCGTGTCGGGGTTGACCTGATCGATCAGTCGCTGCTCGACGCCCGGCCGACCGGGCTCACCGTCAGGCTGTCCAAGGCCACCGCAACAGGGGAAGTCGAGCGCGTCGAGGTCGAGGTCGTGCTGAAACCAACGGGAGACGCGGGGGGAGGGCGCGCCCGCTCGTTTGTCGGCACGTGGGTGCCCCAATCAGCCGGGACGTGGTCGGGCGTCGTGACCGATGCGATCCTCGAGGGCAAGGGTGTCTCTGCGGCCGCCGAGGTTGCGCTCCGCGACGACGAACTGCGCCGGCCAGAGGCCGATCACCCCTTGTTGACGGCCCTGGCGCAGGAGACGGGCGGAACCGTCCTGAACGAAGCCACGATCGACAGGCTCTCGGCCGTGCTGCCCAAGCGCGAGGTGCGCACCCTCAGCGTCGCCCGGCTGGAAACGCTTTGGGACCGGCCAGCCGTGCTGATGATCCTGCTTGGCCTACTGACGATTGAATGGGTCTTGCGACGGGTAATCCGACTGATCTGATGCCAGACTTGGGCCGTCAAAGGACAGCGGGAGCCCCTGATTCGATGGCTTCCGGGTTCAAATGGCCCGCCGGAAGGCAGAAATCCAGGCATCGGCCCGAACCCGGGGGGCGTAAGCCGATACATTGAAGGGACTATCGGGCCGTTGAGGGAACCGGACCTGCTGTCCGGCGCATCGACTGTGGACAGGAGCGGTGATGGAACGCGTCCAACAACTCCATGCCGGCGAGGGTCGCGAGGCTGTCTTCGCGCGCCTGGCATCACTGCGCCGCCTGATTCGCGCGGCCCTTGTGCTCGACAAGGTCGGATGGCTGGTGGCCTGCGCGATCGCCGCGGCCATGCTCGCGGGTGTCATCGACTTTGGTCTGCGGCTCCCGGCGTGGGTGCGGATGGTGCTGCTGGTGATCGCCCTGGCGGCGGTCACGTGGTACTGGCTCAAGCGTGTGCGCCCCGCGGCCAATTTCCGGCCGAGCCTTGAAGAACTGGCCCTGCGGGTTGAACGTGGGCGTGACGCCGGCGAAGGAGTCACCGGCGTGCTTGCTTCGGGCGTCGGCCTGGTCGGTGCTCCCGGTGCTGAAGTGGTCGTTGACCGTGCGAGGTCCGCGCTGGGCCGGCTCCCACTCGCGCGGGTCGTCGATTGGCGCCGGCCCGCGGCGGCCGCGCTTGTGAGCATCCTGGCCGGTGCTGCGCTGGCGGCCATGCTGGCGTTCGCCCCGCTGGCAACGCTGCTGGGTGCACGGCGCGTGCTGACCCCTTGGAGCGGCGTGGAGTGGCCCAAGCGCACGGGCGTGCGCGACATCACCGGCGTCACGGTCCACCCGCTTGGCAACGCTTTGACGCTGCGCGCAGCGCTGGTCAAGGGCGACCCGGCCGCGCTGGTGACGGTGAAGTACCGCGTCGGCAACGGGCCGGTGCGCGAGCAGGCCCTCTCATCGCAGGGGCGCGAGGTGCTGCTGCCGCTGGAAGCGGGTGCCACAGAGGGACCGCTGAAGGGCGCGTTGCTCGAGACGCTGCTCGAATCCGGAGTGCTGGCCGCGGGCACGCTCGATCGAACGCAGGAGAGCACGCTCGAGTATTGGTTCGCCTCAGCCGACGATCGGACAGATACCGAGCGGGTCCGACTGGTGCCGCCGCCAGCGGTGGTGGGCGCACAAGTGAGCGTCACTGCACCGCAGTACGCCCGAGAAAAGGACGACCGTGTGCTCGAGGCCGGTCCGGGCACGGACCAGCGGGCAACGGTTGCCGGCGTGCTGGCCGGCTCGCGCGTTGAATTGACCCTCCGCCTGAACAAGCCCGTGCAGGGACTCAAGAGCGGCGGCTCGGCGGTGACACCCGAGCGCATCGCGTGGGCCAGGGCGGCACTTGGCGAGCAGGGCGCTGCCCTCGCCGCGGCCGATGACACCACGATCTCGTCAGAGCCGACGGTCTGGCGGATCGCATGGACACAGCGCGAGACCGTGCGGATCGTGCCGCACCCGCTCGATACGAACGGCCTGGAGCCGTCGCAGGAGTCGGTCTACCGCGTCGAGATGCGCGAGGACCGCTTGCCCGAGGTAGTTGTCGTCCAGCCGGCGCAGGATATCGAAGTGCTGGTGACCGCCAAGGTCCCCGTTGTCGGCGAAGCACGCGACGATGTCGGCATCCGGTGGGCAGAGCTTGCGTACCTGGTCGCTGCTCCCAAGACCGGCTCCACCAGCGATGCGGTTGAACCAACCCTCGACTACACCCAGTTGTTGCGCGTTGAAGGGACCGACCGATCGGCCACCCTGAGCGGGGAGATCGATCTGCAGGGCCTGAACGTGACGGCGGGCCAGGAGGTCTGGCTGACGGCCGTCGCCGCCGACACATACGAGGTAGACGGCAAGTTCCACGAGCCGGTCCGATCAGCCGTGCGCCGCGTTAAGGTGATCTCACCAGAGGCCATGGTCGAACAGGTGTGGAACGAACTGGCGGGTGTGCGGCGCGCGGCCGTGAAGGCCACCGAGCAGCAGGACGCCCTGACCGAGCGGACAAAGAAGGGGGCGGAAGGTCTGGCCCGCCCGCAGAGTGAGATCACCGACGGCACCTCCCGCATGAGCAAGACCGCGACCGAGATCGCCAAGCGGGTGCGAGAGAACGGGCTCAGCGACCAGGACCTCGACGCAATCCTGTCACAGGCTCGGTCACTTGCCGAGCAGGCGAAGGAAGCATCGCGGCAAGCCGCTGAGGCGGCCCGCAAGGCCGACGAGGCCAAGGCCGCAGGAGACCCGGCCGGTCAGAGGCAATCACAGAGCGAGAGTGCTGCCGCGCAGGAGCGGTCGGCCCGCGCGCTGGAGCAGCTCGCCGAAACGCTCGACCGCGGCCAGGACGCGTGGTCAACAACACGGGCCGTGCAGCGGCTGATCGAAGACCAGGCCGCGCTGCGGAAGCAGACGGCGGACCTGGGCGAGAAGACGGTTGGCAAGGGCGAGGAGGAGCTGTCCGCGGCTGAGAAGCAGAAGATCGCCGAGCTGTCGGAGAAGCAGGAGCAACTCGCCAAACGCACCGACGATCAGCTGAAGAAGCTCCAGGAGCGTGCCCAGCAGATGAAGTCGAGCGACCAGGCAGGTGCCGCGGCGATGGAAGTGTCCGCCAAGAAGGGCCAGCAGTCGGGCGCGAGCGAGCAGATGCAGCAGGCCGCACAGCAGATCAAGCGCAACCAGCAGCAGGGCGCGGGCCAGCAGCAGCAGCAGGCGCAGAAGAGCCTTGAGCAGGTGCTGGAGCAGCTCAAGCAGAACCAGAAGAGCCGCGACGCGACCCTGAAACGCCAGATGGCCAGCCTGATCGAGACGCTCAACCGCCTGATCACGCTGCAGGAGCTGGAGCTCGGCCGCGTAACAGCCGCGATCGCGGCCGATGCCACCGCGGGCGCGTTCAAGGGGCTCGACCAGCCGATGCTCAAGCTGCACAACCTTTCCCTCGGCGCTGTGAGTCAGGCAAGAGAAGCGGGCAAGGAAGGACGCCGCGCCGCAGCGCTGATCAACGACGCAGCGAGCGCGCAGCAGGCGGCCATCGTCGCCCTCCGCGCTGAGCCGGTCGATGGTCCGGCGGCGGAAACCGCCGAGCGCGAGAGCGTTGCCCGGCTCACCGAAGCGCGGAACGAAGCGCAGAAGCAGCAGGACGATGCCGCCAAGCGGGACGCGGACCGCCAGCGCGCGGAGCTGAAGCAGAGGTACCAGGCGATGCTGACCGAGCAGGCCGCGGTGCGCGCTGAGGGGGCCGACCTGATGGGCAAGGAGCTTGACCGGCGCCTGCGTTCGCGTGCAAGAGGGCTTGCAGACCGTGAGGATGCGCTCGCCGATCAGGCCTCTGCACTGATGAACGAGACCGCCGAGCTGAAGAGCGCCGAACTCTTCGTCTTCGCGCACGACCGCCTCGACACGATGGCCCGCGCTGCCGCCGAGGGCCTCCGCGCTGAGTCGATCGGCGAGTCCGTCACGGCCCGGCAGCGGGGCGTCGAGCGTGTGCTCCGTCAACTGATCGATGCCCTCGAAGAGAGCAAGAACGAGGAAGAGAAGTTCCGCGAAGCCGAGCAGGGTGGTGGTGGCGGAGGAGGAGGAGGCGGGCAGCCCCCGCCCGTGTTGCCACCGGCCGCCGAAGTGAAGCTCCTCAAGTCGATGCAGCAGGAAGCGCTCGCGCTCACCCGTGAAGCCAACGATGCCAGGGACAGGCCCGCGGCGACCGAGGCCGCGAACCTGCAGCGAGCGCTCGCCGAACGCGGCGCCAAGCTGCTGAAGCAGATGCAGCAAGAGGGAGGCGGCCAATGAACACGCGTGAACTGTTTGCAGCTATCGCCGCTGTGTCGGCGGCCACGTTGTCCGCGGCCCTCCAGCCGCCCGCGCCCGGTCCGGCCACGCCTCCCGCGCGGCAGGACCCTGCTGCGCCTCCCCCCAAGCCAGCCCCGGAGCAAACCAAACCACCCACCCCTGCGCCTGCTTCAGAGCCGACACCTCGCCGGCAACCTCTCCCATCCCTCGACGAGGCGTTGGGCATCGCTCAGCCGAGTGAGGCCACAAAGCCGCCCCAGCCGACACCCGGCACCACGCCATCTGTGCCTCCTCTCCCAGGCGATCTGGTCCGTGCGCTCAGCGGAGAAGCCCCTGGGAACGAGTTGCAGCGGGCCGTCGCGCTCATGGAGCGCTCAGCGAACAGGCTTGAGTCAGCCGGCGACACGTCGATCGACACGCAGCGAGTTCAGGAAGAGACCGTGCGCCTGCTCGAGGCCCTGCTCAAGAGGAGCGGCCAGAAGCAAAGCCAGCAGCAGAGCTCTTCACAGCAGAAGCCGCAGGATCAGAGCGAGCAGCAGCAGCAGCCCAACCAATCTCAGCAGAGCCAGAGCGAGCAGCGGCAACAGACCGGCAGCGACCCGAGCAACGACTCTGAGCGCGGAGGCACGCGTGACGCTCAGCTGCGTCCGGCGATCGACGCCGCCCGCGCCGCCTGGGGCAACCTCCCTCAGCGCGTGCGTCAGCTGCTCATGCAGGGCTCGGGCGACTCGTTCAGCAAGGAGTATCAGCGCCTGACCGAGGAGTACTACAAGCGCCTGGGCGAGGGGAGCAACTGACATGAGCTTGACCGGACCGGTCGTATGCGGCTTCATGATCGCGCTCGCGTCGCAGCCCGAGGGCGTGCGTATCGATCCGCCCGCAGCGGGCGCTGGGCTGGCCGGCCCGGGCACGGCCGCGCGTCAACCCGCCAGCGACGCCGGCGCCCAGAACGCAGCGATCGAGGGGGAGATCACGCCGGAACTGACCGCGGCGATCGACCGTGGTCTCGCCGCGCTGGCGTCGATGCAGAACGACGACGGCTCGTTCGGGTCGGGCCGCTTCGGCAAGAACGTGGCCGTGACGAGCGTGGCCTGTCTCGCGCTGATGGGCGACGGCAACCTGCCAGGTCGCGGCAAGTACGGCCCGGAGGTGGATAGGGGCCTGCGCTACGTGCTGAGCTGCTCCAGCGAGACCGGCCTCATCGCCGGCGACAGCATCAACGGCCCGATGTACGGGCACGGCTTCGCCACGCTGTTCCTGGGCGAGGTCTACGGCATGACCGCAGGCGGCGGCGACACCGCCCTGGCCGACCGTGTGCACGATGCCCTCGTGCGTGCCTGCCGGATGATCGAACGCACCCAGAACGACGAGGGGGGCTGGCGCTACAACCCCGTCCCGTTCGACGCGGATGTCTCGGTGACCATCTGCCAGATCATGGGCCTGCGCAGCGCCCGCAACGCCGGCCTTGAGATCCCAAAGACCACGATCGACCGCGCGGTCGCCTACGTCCGCGAGTGCCAGATGCCAGACGGCGGCTTCAAGTACCAGAAAGACTCGGGCGTGAGCGCGTGGCCGCGCAGCGCCGCGGGAGTCGCAAGCCTCTATTACGCGGGTGTCTATGACGACCCCGCGGCCGCCAAGGGTGTTTCGTATCTGCTCAAGGCCGCCATGCCCGGCGCAGCGATGCGTACCGAGGCGCACTACTTCTACGGCATGTACTACACCGCCCAGAGCATGTACCTCTCGGGCGGCAAGGCGTGGGAGACGTGGTGGCCGGCGGCCCGCGCCGAGCTGCTGCAGCGGCAGGCCGGCGGCGGCGAGTGGAACGACAGCGGTGTGGGGAGCGCTTACGGAACGTCGATGGCGCTCATCGTGCTCCAGATGCCCAAGCGCTACCTGCCGATCTTTCAGAAGTAGTCAACACGCCGCGCACGCGGGAGGCTTTGATGGTGACGACGATTCTTGTCTGTGCAGCGGTGCTGGCGGGTCCGCTTGAAGGGCAGCGGGTGACACCGGCGCACGTGGTTGTGCTGGACCGGTCGCTGCGGTCAACCGCGGGCGAGCTCGTGTCGCTTGCGCAAGGCGCTGCCGTGCTCAAGCTCCAGGACGGAGAAGTGACCGTCGAGCAACCTGTCGCGATCGTGCGGTCATCGATGTGGGGGCCCGAACGCTCGTGGCCTGGGCTGCCGCCCGCGCCCCCTCAAGACGGTGCCGCCGTCGGCGCCGGGGCAGAGGGGAGCGGTGTGTGGCTCGATCTCACCGATGGATCGCGCCTGCGCGGCGATCTCCTCGCTGCAAAGGCTGACGGATTGATGCTCGTGCACAAGCGCATCGGGCGGGTGGAGTTCTCGCTCGATTCGCTCGCCTCGCTGAGCACGGCCACCGACGGTCGCTTGGCAGAAGGAGCACCCTCCCTCTCCGCACGGCCAGCGGGCGACACGCTCCTTCTGGCCAACGGTGACCGGCTCGACGGGTTCATCGAATCGATCGCCACGCCAAAGCAGCTGCGCAAGGGTGACGGGCTCGAAGTAACGATCGAGCGCGCTGGCGATAAAGCCAGAGTCGTCGTGCCGATCGATCGGATCGCTCGCGTGACCCTTTCAAGCAGCGCACCACGCATGCCGGGGCCGCTCGTGTGGCTTCGCAGCGGCGACGGTTCCGCAGCGGATGAGCGCACGGCCGCGGCCGAGTTCACACTCGAGAGGGGAGCAGCCGGCAGCGCAGTACGCGAGGCCAGGCTCGTGCGGGCCAAGGGTGCGCTCCCCGCGCGGATCGATGTCGCTCTGCTTCAAGGGGCGACGCTGGCGGGCTGGTCCGAAGCGGCGATGCCGCTGGCCTCCTGCGCAAGCGACGGCGGGACCATGGACCCGATCCAGGGGGGCGACCAACCCTTGGGAACGCGCGACCTCACCATCGCCGAGCCGGGCGAAGTCCGGTGGAGGCTGCCGGCAGGTGCCACCCGAATCACCGGATGGGTGGTGCTCCCTGAAGAGTGCCGCCGCTGGGGTGACTGCACCGTGACCGTGAGCACCATCGGGAAGCAACCCGCTGCTCCCAGGCCCGTTACTGCGTTCACGCTCAACAGCGCCACGCCGGTCGCGGCCCTTGACGCGACCCTGGCCACAGACGGCAGCGACCAGGTGTGGCTCAGCGTGCGCGTCGGCGAAGGGAAGAACGGGCCGACCCAGGACACGGTCGTCCTCCGGCACGTGCTGGTAGGGCTTGGCGGCGCCGCGAAGTAGACTCAGATCGCACCGCCTGTGGCCGGGCCGTGCTAGCGTGCCTTGATCGACGCGAGCGCAAGAACCACCAGCAGCACGCTGACGATCCAGAACCGCGAGACGACTTGCTGCTCCCGCCAGCCCGAAAGGTGCAAGTGGTGGTGATACGGGGCGCACTTGAAGATGCGCTTGCCCTTGCTCATCTTGAACCAGCCAACCTGCAGCACGACCGAGCCGATCTCGAGCAGGAACACCATGCACATGAATAAAACGATGGCCTCTTGACGGATCACCAGCGCGAGGTAGGCGATCAGGCCACCGAGCGCAAGGCTGCCGGTGTCGCCCATGAACACACTCGCCGGGGAGCAGTTGAACCAGAGGAACCCCATGCACGCGCCGGCCATCGCGCCCGCGAGCACGGTGAGCTCGTCCGACTGCACGACGTACGGCACCAGCAGGTACTGGGCCGCCGCCTGACTGCCGGCGATGCCGCAGAGCACCATCACGCCCAGGGCCACCGCTGCGCTGATGCCCGTGGCAAGGCCGTCCATGCCGTCGGAGATGTTGGTGGCGTTGGACATCCCCGCGATCATCAGGATCGCGACAACGATGTACACCCCCCGCGAAAGGAAGAAGAGCCCGGGCGCAAAGCCCGCGCCGCCCCCCGCGTTCTCGTAGGTCTTCTGGAACGGGAGGTTGAGCACGTGCGCCGCCGACGGCGCGGCGTCCTCACGGAGCCCGTGGTTGAACGCGAAGTACCCGATGATGAGCCCGAGCCCGAGCTGAAAGACCAGCTTCTCCCACGAGCGCAGGCCCTGTCGGCTGCCCCCCGGGCGTGAGGCAGCGGTGAGCTTCAGCCAGTCATCGAACCCGCCCAGAACCGCCAGCCACACGGCGACGATGAGCCCCAGCTGGATGTAGAAGTTCCGCACGTCCGCCAGCAGCAGCGTGACGACCACGATCGCGCCGACGATCAGCAGCCCCCCCATCGTCGGCGTCGAGGCCTTGCTGGTCGCGCTGGCGGCCAGCAGGCTCGAGTCGGTCATGCCCGTGTCGCCGATCTTCTTCCGGCGCAGCCAGCCGATCACCGGCTTCCCGAGCACGATGACCGCCACGAACGAGAGCAGCGCCGCCGACAGCGCACGGAAGTGGATCTGCTCAAAGAGCTGAGCAAACGAGTAGACCTCTCGCGCGATCAGCCAGTTGCGCAGCAGTTCCATGAGCCAGGGGATCATGGTGCGGTGCGCTCCTTGCCGGGCGTGATCGTCGTGCCCGTCGGCCTAGCGCCCGCCGGTCGGGCCGCCCCGGGCCGAGACGCGAACCGCGCGGAGATCGCGTCGACGACCCGCTCCATCGCCTGCGAGCGCGAGCCCTTCACGAGCACGGCGTCGCCCGGCTTGATGTACGAAGCCAACCGCTCCGCCGATTCGGCCGACATCAGCGGCTCAACCGCAAGCAGCGCTCCAGGCGGGACATCTGCGGCCGCTGCCGCGAACAACGGGCCGACAACGATGACCGCCCCGATGCCGGGCTGCGCCAGCGCAGCCGCGAGGACCTCCGCATGGGCTGCCGCGGCCGAGGCGCCGAGTTCCCCCATCTGGCCGATGATCGCCACCCGCCTCTGCGCGCTCGGGGTGAGCTGGCTGAAAGCGGCGAGTGCAGCGAGCATCGAATCGGGGTTGGCGTTGTACGCGTCGTTAACGACCGTGACCGGGCCGGCGGTGATGACCTGCTGACGCATCGCGGGCGCCTCGACGTTCAGCAGCCCCGCGGCGATCACCTCGTTGTCGAGCCCCATCGCCTGCCCGACCCACACCGCGAGCATGGCGTTGGCGGCGTTGTGCTCTCCACCGAGGGGGACGCGCCAGATGTTGCCGTGCAGGTCCTTCCACTGAACACCCACGCGCGACACCTGCCCGACGCCCGCGATCTCAGCCGCCTGCGGGCGCCTGATCCAGTAGGCCCGGTCCATGCAGCGCGACGTGAAGTGGTTCGTGTACGTCGCCAGCAGACCCTCGAACGTGCGGCCGTCCTCGAGCGCCGGAGCCTCCGCGTGCAGCAGCGTGCCGTTCTCACGCAGGTGGCTCGCGATGCTCCCCTCCTCCCGCATCACGCCGGCAAGGTCGCCAAACCCCTCCAGATGCTCGCGCCCGATGCTGGTGATGACAGCGATACCCGGGCGCACGATCGCCCCCAGCATGTTGATCTCGCCGGGGTGGTTGGTGCCGACCTCGCAGAGCACAAACTGATCGCCCACCCGGGCGGAGAGCACGGTGAGGGGAACACCTACATCGTTGTTGAACGACTTCTGGCTCGCTGTTCCGCACAGACCACCGGCCCGGAGCACGGCGTCGATCATCCGAACGGTCGTGGTCTTGCCGTTGCTCCCGCACACGGCGATGAAGACGGTGCCCTGTGCTGCGAGGTGCTCCCGGTACGCGCCGGCGAGGCGGCCGAGCGCCCTCCGCGTGTCTTCGACAACCAGCACCGGGGTCGAGCCGAGCCCCGAAACCGGGCGACTGGTGATGACGACGGCAGCGCCGGCCTCGGCGGCCCTGGCCGCGAACTCGTGCCCGTCGTGATTGTCACCGCGGATCGCCACAAACGCGCAGCCCATTGCCACCGCGCGGCTGTCAATGCACACCCCCGACAGCGCGAGCTGGCCGTCTGGCACCTTGCCTGACCACTTTCCACCCGTGGCTGAGGCAAGGATTGAAGCGGTCCAGAACGGCGCATCGACGCGGGGCGCTGCCGGCTCCGTGGGCGCCGAGTGTGAAAGTGCGGGTTCAACTGGTCGAGTCTCGGTCAACGGTTCTCTCCGGTCGGATCGGCTGGTCGCGGACGGGCGGTGTGCCTGATCGGCCCGCCCCCACCCGGCACCGCCGTCGCGTGGTGCGGTTGCGCGTGACGGGCCGGCGGGATCAGGCAGCCGGGCACGAACGCCGCGGCCGCCACGTCCCTCGCGCGGAGCGCGGCAATCGCCTGCTCGCGGTCGTCAAAGTGGATCTTCCGCGTGCCGCCCGCGTTGTCTGAGAGCACCTGGTAGTCCTCGTGCCCTTTCCCCGCGATCAGCAGCACGTCGCCCGCGCGGCACTCGGCGACCGCGGCGTCGATCGCCGCCCGGCGATCGGCCTCGATCCTCAACGCTGCGCGTTGCGTCGAAAGGACTCCGGCGACGATCTGCCGGATGATCTCCACCGGGTCTTCGGTGCGCGGGTTGTCGCTGCTGATGAACACCACGTCGGCCAGGCCGGCCGCGGCCGCGCCCATCCTCGGTCGCTTCGTGGCGTCCCGGTCGCCGCCGCACCCAAACAGCGCGAGCACGCGACCCCCCTTACCCTCGGCAACGACCGCGCGGCGTGCGACCGTGAGCACCGCCGAGAGCGAGTCGGGCGTGTGGGCGTAGTCAACGTAAACGGCGAACGGCGCATCGTCACCCGTCACGGGCTCCATCCGGCCCGGCGGCGCCGAAACGACGGTGAGCGCCTCGGCGATCACACGCCCATCAACCCCGCAGGCGAACGCCGCGCACGCGGCCTGCACCGCGTTCATCACGTTGTGCGCGCCGATGAGCGGCAGGAACACCTGCGCTGAGCGATCGCCGGTGAACGGCGCGTGCACGTCGATCACCGTCCCCGCCGGGCTCTCGCTGACGATGCGTGCCGAGCAGTCGATCGGCGGAGCCGCGGCGCCGGGGCGTGACTTCATCGAGCACCGCACCACGCCCGCGCGGCACCCCTTCAGCATCGTTTCGCACCACGGGTCGTCGGCGTTGACCACCGCCACGCCGCCAAGCGCAGCGTCTGGGAGCATGCCAAACAGCCTCGCCTTCGCCCCCGCGTAGGCCTCAAGGGTGTGGTGGTAATCGAGATGATCGTGCCCGAGATTCGTAAAGACGCCGACCCGGTACGCCAGCGCGGCCGCGCGTCCCTGGTCAAGCGCGTGGCTCGAAGTTTCCATCACGCAGGCGGTGCAGCCCGCGTCCACCATGCGGGCGATCGTCCGCGACAGTTCCAGTGCCGGGGGCGTGGTGAGCAGGGCGGGCGCGACTTCCACACCGTCATCGATGCACACCGTGCCGATGAGCCCGCACTTGCTCCCTCCCGCACCAAGGAGTTGCCGGGTCAGGTAGGCGCACGTCGTCTTGCCCTTGGTGCCCGTGATGCCGATCATCGCCAGGCGCGACGATGGGTTGCCAAAGAACCGCTCGGCCATCGCCGCGACCGAGTCGGGCAGGCTGCTGCTGGTGAGCAGCAACACCCTGCCGCCTGGGTCTACGCCCGCAGGGAGGCGCACCGCGGGGTTGTCGCTCAGGACCGCCGAGGCCCCCGCAGCGACCGCGGCCGCGATAAACGCGTTCCCATCGGCACGCTCACCCTTGCGGGCCACGAACAACGAGCCCGGCATCACGGTGCGCGAGTCCTCCGTGATGTCGCAGATCCGCAGCCCATCGGCGGCCGATCGGGCATCCGTGGGCGCGCCGCCACCGGTGGTCGATGGCACGACCGCCACAGGCAGCCCCTCCGTGAGCACGCGAAGCATCATGGCGAGAGAGAGTATCGGCCCCGCGCGTCGGGAAGGGACAGAAACACCACGCCGCCGCTACGATTGACGGTGAACCCCGACGACGAGGTATGCCTCTGCTTCCGCGTGTCGCTCCGCAAGGTGCGCACGTTCTGCAAGCAGCAGGACCCGCCAGTCGCGAGCCTGATCAGCGAGTGCCTGGGCGCCGGCACCGGCTGCGGCTGGTGCGTTCCGTTCCTCAAGCACCTGTACGCGCAGCACAGAGACGGCGTGCTCCCCGACCTGAGCGTCTCGCCGGAGGAGTACGCCAAGACCCGCCTCGCCTACCACGTGAGCAAGAAGCGAGACGAGGCCGTTGTACGCCGGGCAACCGAGGGCGAAGGGGCACCGGGGGACAACCCGCCGCTTCCACGTGAGCCTTAGAAACCCCGCTTGTTGAACTGGACCGCCTTGCCTTCGCGGTAGGTAACGGTTACCGAATGGTCGCCGCTCTTGTACACGTAGACCAAGTCCGCTCCGCGGCTGCCCGAAAGCCCACTGCCGGACATCGACGTCCCGCTCGGCGTCTCATCGTCACCCTTGCCGCAGCGGAGGATCGCCTCCACCTCCTGGCCTGTCATGCCGAGCTTGAGCTGATCGAACTTCTCGTCGGTGAGCTTCTGCTCGCAACCGGGAACGACCATGACGGCGACAACTGCGACGGCCGCAACGGCGGGAAAGAGTGAGCGGTTCATGGCAAGAGCATACACGAAAGAGCGGACAGAGAACCCATGAAAAAGGCCCCGCCATAGGCGGGGCCCGTGGAGGGCAATCGGTATGCTGCGGCTTACTCGCTGTCGATCTGGCGGAGGCTCAGGCCGTACTCGGCAAGCTTGGCCTTCACCTCAACGAGGCTCGTCGCGCCGAAGTTCTTGATACCGAGCAGCTCGGCCTCGGTGTGGGTAACGAGGTCGCCCAGACTCTGGATGTTGAGCAACTGCAGGGCACGGCGGGCACGGACCGACAGGTTGAGCTCGGCCACCGCCTTGGTGAGCACGGCCTCCTGGCCCGAGCCCTTGAGGCTCTCGAGCATCTGGCGGCGGGCGGCGCGGTGCGCATCCTCGCGACCCTGACCCAGACGCAGGCCCTTGGCCGCGAGCATGGTCTTGATCTCAACGAGGCTCTGGTCGCCGAAGTTCTTGTAGCTGAGCAGCTCGGCCTCGGTCGTGCGGACCAGGTCGCCGAGGGTGCGGATGTTCATCTTCTTCAGGCACGTGCGGGCCCGGACGGTCAGCTCGAAGTCGGTGACGGGCGTGTCCAGCAGCGCGCTGCGCTTGAAGCGGTCGCGCTCGTGGTCGTCTTCCATCTCCATCGTCTTGCTGGCGTTGACGTCCTGCATGTACAAGCGCGCACGGGGGTGGTTGGGGTTGGTCTCCAGCACCTGCTTGAGGCACCGCTCGGCCCGGGCCCAGTCGCCCCGGTCCTCGTAGAGCACCGCGAGGTTCAGCAGCGCGTTGATCGGTGCGGGCGGGCGCTCGATCGCCATCTCGTAGCAATCGATCGCCTCGTCTTCTTCGCCCGAGAGGTCGAGCATGAAGCCGAGCTTGAACATGATGCGGGCGTCGGTCGGGTCGGCCGCCCCGGCCTTGCGCAGGTGCACAAGGGCGGTGGCGTGATCGCCCGCGGCCTCGGCCTTCTCCGCCTTTGCGAACTCAGCCGACGCAACAGCCGCGTCGCGCTGGACCTCGCTTGAACCGATGACCATGTCCATTGGGTTGCCCATGAAACTCTCCGTTGTGGTTCGCCGCGAGTAGACCTTGCCCCCCGGGCACGTCCGCGGTGGCGCGCCGAAAGGCCGGTCAAGATCATAGGAGGCGACCCCCGACCGGGAAAGCCCTTCCGCGGGGCCACTTTGCGTCCAGCCGGCCACTTCCGGCCCCAGGCACCGTATCCTGACCGAACAGAACCTGGACGTTCGGAGCCGCGCCCAACATGCCTTCCCCCATCTTCAGCACCACGCTCGACTGCGGAATGCCCCTGATCGTTGAGCGCATTCCCGGGGTCGCCTCCGCCAGCCTGCAGTGGCTTGTGCCCGCCGGTGCCGCCCACGACCCGGCCGACCGCACCGGGCTCTGCGCCATCATCGCCGAGATGCTCATGAGAGGTTGCGGCACACTCTCAAGCCGGGAGCAGGCCGACGAGCTCGACCGCCTCGGCATCCTCAGGGCCACCGAGGTCGGAACCCAGTACGTCCGTCTGAACGCCACGTTCGTCGGCGCCAACGCCGACGCGTGCTTGCCGATGCTCGTGCAGATGGTGCGCCAGCCGCGCTTTGACACCGCAGCGCTTGAGCCTTCGCGCAAGCTCTCGCAGCAGTCGCTGGCCGGTCTGGCCGACAACCCGCAGGAGCGAGCCGGCGTGCTGTTGACGAGCCGCCACGCTGCACCGCCGGTCAATCGGTCGGTGCTGGGCACCGAGGAGGGGCTCGCCGCCGTCACCCACGCGGACGTCGTTCGCGCGTGGGAGCGGCAGTGCCGCCCCCGCGGGTCGATCCTGGCCATCGCCGGCGATGTGGACGCCGCCTCGATCACCACAACGCTCAACCGGTTGCTGGGCGACTGGTCAGGCACCGCACCATCGATCACGCTCGGGTCGTCGCCGACGCGCGGCACGTACTTCCACGAGCCCGACGAGAGCAACCAGACGCACATCTTCCTGGCGCACGAGGCGCCCGCCGAATCCTCACCCGACGCGCCCCTTGAACGCATGCACAACGCCGTTCTCAGCGGCGGGACCAGCGCCCGCCTCTTCACCGAGGTGCGCGAGAAGCGCGCTCTCTGTTACAGCGTCTCCGCCTCATACTCCTCCGACAGGCTGTACGGGCGCGTCGTCGGGTACGTCGGTACCACGCCTGAGAAGGCGCAGCTGTCGCTGGACGTCATGCTCGATCAGCTCCGCGGCGCCTGCGGCGACCACGCGTGCATCCAAGCCGACGAGCTCGCACGCGCCCAGATCGGGTACCGCGCCAGGCTGGTGTCGTCGGGTGAGTCCACACGCTCGCGCGCGGCCACGCTCGCCAGCGACTGGCACCGGCTCGACCGCGCTCGATCGCTCGACGAGCTCGTTTCGGAGACCGCGTCGGTCACGCTCGAGGCACTCAACGGCTACGCGCGCCGCCGCACGATGGGCCCCGTCACGATCGTCACGGTCGGGCCCGCGCCCTTGAAGGCCTAGCCGGCGTGCCCGATGGGCGACTCGGTTCCATCGGACCGTCGCGGATTAAAACAGCCACCGCAGCCCGACCCCAACGGCCCACTTCAACTCGGGCCGCTCTTCAAGGTCCGCCACAAGGGGGAGCTGCACCTGAACCTCCAGCGCGAGGCTCCGCCCCTCGAACATCAACCCGGGGGCGTAGCGAATCTCGTTGTCGCCGTTGGTCTCGTACAGCCCGAGCAACTCGGCCGTGACGTACCAGGCGCCGGTGGATTCGGCCGTGAACGCCGCGGGCAAGACCCGGTAGACGTACGCCAGGTTGTAATTGATCGAGTCGGCGGCGCCCTCGCCACCGAGGGCGTTGCTGAGCGTGTCGTGCTCGTCGCCGGTCGAGTAGGTGTACGTGAGCTCGGCGTTGATGCCGTGCCTGCCGGCGACGCGCGTGTAGACGACCCCGATGTGCGGATCGGCGTTGACGCTGTCCTCCGTGTCGATGCGCAGGCCCATCAGCAACGCCGCCCGCTCTGTGTCGATGCCGCCCCGGTTGTTCATGTAGAACCGATACTTGGCGGTGATGTCGATCGATGAGAACGCGTCGTCGGAGTCGATCCCCGTCGGGGTCTCCGTGCGCACGTGCTCGGCCTGGGCGTCAATCAGCAGCGACCACCCCGCGTCCAGACCCAGTTGGAGCGAGGTGTCGGAGACGAACATGCGCCTCCCTAAATCGCCGGTGAGCGGGTTGCTCCCCAGGTCGTAGAGGAAAATGCTCTGGCGCAGGATCGCCGCGCCCGCCGTGGGCATCGTCGCGGCCTGGGTCGTCATCGCTTCTTGCGCGAGCGCGCCGTGGGTCAGAAGGCCCGCAACGGCAACCGTCAAAGCCGAGCGGTTCACTTGAGCTCCTCCACTTTGACCAGCGTCACATCGCCGCTGAGCGCTTTGTTGAGCTGCGCCGGCGAGGGGCGGTTCTTCGAATAGAGCTCGACATCAACCGTGCCGGTGCCCAGGTTCACCGTTGCAGAGCGCACGCCGGAGATGCGGCCGAGTTGCTTGTCAACGTTTGTGACGCACAGGGGGCAACCCATGCCGTTGACGTAGAGCCGGACGCGGTCGCTCTGGAGCGGCGCGGTGTCGGAGAGCCGCACTGTGTCCGCAGCGGACACCGTGTGCGCGGCCGTAACCGCGGCACCGGGCGCTGCCGGCTGGTCGGCGTTTGCCGCGCTGGACGTCGTCGCTCCACCGCTCCCGGCACAGCCGGCCAGCAGTGCGGAGAGGGGGAGCAGCACAAGGAGTTTCGTAATGCGAGTCGAGTGCATGGGTGACCTTTCGACGCGAGCGGCGTTCGCACACGTCAGGCAGGGTGCGCACAGCGCACCGGGGGTGTCGGAAAAAAGAAGAATGGACACGTTGCAGCAGCCCGCAAACCGCTAGGTTGTCCAGACGCACAAGGCCGAGCGCAGCGGCGGCCCCGAACCCACCGCACGCGCGGGCACGCCCACGCGAGGCGATGCGCGGAGCGACTCGACCAGCCAGACGGGAAGTTCAGGAACGACGCGGTTCCGCACCGCCCGGGCGACATTGCGGAGCACGGCCGCCTGCGCCGAGAGCGCAGCGCGGTCCTGGTCGGTCTGCGACGGTCCCTGGCGTTGCGGCGCCGGAGCGCACGGGCACGCCCCGTTCTGGCGACGGACTTCCGAGCACAGCGGGCAGCCCCCTTCAGCCTCCCCGCAGGAGCAAGCGGACGGAGACGACGCCTGAACCGGGTAGGCACGCGCAGCCAGCGCCGGCAGCACGGCCATCGCAAACACCAGGATGAGGGCCATCACCCGCTTCATCGCCAAAGGGTACGCACAAGCGGCCGCAACCGCAGGTCGCCGTGGTGCGAAGAGCCTCAGGCCTCCTGCAGCAGCACATCCGCAAGGATCCGAACGCCAAAGCCGCTCGACCCCTTCACGTACATCCCGCTGTCGCCGTCGCTGACGTGCATGCCGGCGATGTCGAGGTGGCAGAAGGGAACACCCTCCTTGACGAAGTAGCTCAGGAACGCGGCCCCCTGGCCGGCGTGGGCCTTGCGGTTTGGGTTGCTGTTGAGGATGTCCGCGACCGGGCTCTTCATCATGTCGCGGTACTCCTGGTCGGTGGGCAACCGCCAGACCCGCTCACCGCTGGAAGAACTGGCGGCCTCCATGCGGGCGCGGAGGGCGTCGTCGTCGCAGAAGAGCCCGGCGAAGGTGCTGCCCAGCGCGGTGATCACACCGCCGGTGAGCGTGCTGAGCTCGATGATGCCCACGGGCGCATCCTTGTCGCAGGTGTAGCAGAGCGCGTCGGCCAGAACCAGACGGCCCTCGGCGTCGGTGTTGGTCACCTCGACCGTCACGCCGTTGCGGTAGGTCAGCACGTCATCGGGGCGGTAAGCCTCGTCGCTGATCGAGTTCTCCGCTGCGCACAGGTAAGCGACGACCGGATAGCCCGGCTTGATCGCCGCGGCGCACAGCCGCATCGCCCCCAGCACCGCGCACCCGCCGTCCTTGTCACGCTTCATCCCCACCATGCCGTTGTTCACCTTCAGGCTCAGGCCGCCGGTGTCGTACGTCACCGTCTTGCCGATCAGCACCAGCGGCTTCTGCTTCTTCGCCTTGCCGCCCTTCCCTCCCTTTCCCCCCTTCGGCGTGTACTCAAGGCGGATCATGCACGGCTTGTTCTCGCTCGCCTTGCCGACGTTGATGTGCCCCGTCAGCCGCTCGCGCTCGAGCGCCTTCCCCTCGATCACCTCGCACTTGAGCCCGAACTCCTTCGCCAGCTTCCGCGCCGCCTTCGCCATGAACTCGGGCGTCGCCACGTTCGGCGGCGTCTCGCTCAGCGTCCGCGTGATGTTCGCGGCCTCGCCGATCGCCAGGCCCAGCTTCGCACCCTCGTTCATCGAGGCGTCGTCAAACGCGAGCGAAACCGCGTGCCGCTCGCGCTTGTCGGGGGCCGTCGCCTTGCCCTTGAACCCCAGGTTGTCCCACGAAAGCAGGCCGAACGCCTCGCCGATGCAACGCCCCGCCATCCGCTTGTCCCCCGGGCTGCCCGCGCCCGCCGCCTCGAGCGCTGGAGCGATCGAGAACCGCACCTTCCCTCCCTTGATCACCCCCATGCGCCGCGCCACCGCCGCGCCCGCGCTGCGGAGACTCGACGGCTTGAACTTGTCCTTCTTGCCCAGGCCAAGGACCATCACGCGAGCCCCGCCCTCGGTGAACGCCTCGACGATGCGCCCTGACTCACCCGTGCACTCGGGTCGGTCGGCGCTTGCGCCCACGGCCCTTGAGAACGCGGCGCCTTTGGGCAGGTGCGCATCGGGCTTCTCTCCCTGGAACATGCCGACCACGACGACCTCGCCGCCCGCCTTGCCCTTCTTGCCCTTGCTATCGACGAGTGCTACAGATGCCAGCATGGTGATCGCTCCAGAAGTAACGGTGATTTGCCGAGTGCGCCGGGGCCGAGTCTAGGGGTGAGCGAACGGGGCGGGCAAAGGCGGGCCACCCCGGCAGGCCCGATGCGCGACGGCCCGATCAAAAAACGGCCCCGGACGATTGCCGGGGCCGTTGGACCGTCAGAGTGTTTCGCCGGTCACCTGCGGCGCCTCAACGCCAGCAGCGAACCGGCACCCAGCAGCGCGGCCGAGCCTGGCGTGGAGATGCAGATCGTGTCGATGTTGAGCCACGTGATGTACGTGACCGATCCGGGGTTCGGATTGCTGATCGTGATGTACTCACCCGGAGGGCAGAAGGGCAGCTGCCAGCCGGCTCCAGAGATCAAACCACCCGTTGGACTCGGCGATGGTGTGACCGTCGGCCCCCAGGGTCCGCCGTCACTGCCCGCCGGGCCGAACCCTGCGCTGATGACCGGCTCCGGCCCGCCGAAGTAGTCAGTCTGCACCCAGATGAACTTCTGGTGGATAGGACTGTCGTAGTTCGGAATACAGACAACCACCGACCCTCCGCCGGGGATACAGATCACTCCGGGCTGTGTGGCGTTTGGCTGCACCCACGTTGCCCCGCCGGTGAAGGTGATCTGCGGGGGCGGAGTACCCGGCACGCCCTGCCCCTGCGGGTTGTTCGGGCCGTTGCTGAAGTTCCAATACCAGTGCGTGGTGGCCCCCTGCTGGGCCCAGTTCGCCCACGGGGGTGGGAAGTTGATGCCCGCCTGCACAGTCCCTGCCAAGGCGCATGCCGCGGCCGCTGCGAACAGTTTCATCGTGTGTATCATGGGTCTCTCTCCATTCGCGCAGTTTCCGTGCAAACCGCTACCGCCCCGCGCGAGCGGGCCTGTACCGGCCGATCCACAAAGGATCAAGGAATTGCCTGGGCACGCTGGGCAACAAACCCCACCCCGGGTCACACACCAGCGCGTACGGACATGCTGAACTGCACGTTACCGCGCTCCGCCGGTTGGTGCAAGCCTCTCGCTCGCATTCTGCCTCAGTTTGCCCCTATTGCCCTCTAGAGGTTGCGAACAGTCTGTAACCATCCTGCGAGCAGATTGCAAACCCAGCGCAAGAAACGCACCGCGGGGCTTCACGCCCTGAAGATCGCGCCCAGCTTCTTCCCCATCATCACCGTTGCGCCCACCAGCGTCACGCCCAGCAGCGCCATGCCCCACACACCCATAGCGCTCGCGATGTGCGGCCCGTCCGCCAGCCGGTTAGCGAAGGCGAAGATCGCCTTGGTAATCGGGAAGTGCCGCTCCTGCTGGGCCAGGATCAGCGAGTCGCTCACCTCCAGCATGCTGAACGCGAACGCCAGCAGCCCGCCGGCGATCAGGTTCGCAGCGATCAGCGGCACGATCACGCGCCGCACCGCCGTGAAGCGCGAGGCGCCAAGGTTCATCGCCGCTTCTTCGAGCTGCCCGCTGGTCTGCTGCAGTCCAGCCACCGTCGCACGCACGATGTACGGCAAGCGCCGCACCGCATAGGCCGCGATCAGGAAGGGGATCGGGTTCGGCGCAGCGCCGACGATCGTCAGCGCCTCCAGCGGGTTCCCCTTGCCAAACGGCCAGCGCAGGCTCATCGCCACGTAGCCGAACGCCAGCACCAGGCCCGGAACCGCCAGCGGCAGCATCGACAGCGCATCGAGCACCGGCAGGAACTTGATCTTCGTCCGCACCAGCAGGTAGCCGATCAGCAGCCCCAGCCCCAGCGCCAGCAGCACCGCCGAGAGCGAGAGCATCAGGCTCATCGTGATCGAGCCCGCCGCCAGGTCGCTCGTGAGCGCCTGGTTGAAGTGGTCGAGCGTGAACTCGCGCGGCAGGACGCTGCGGTACCACTGCCCGGTGCCCGAGAGCGCGGTACCGATCACCCCGGCGTGGGGCAGCAGCGCAA
This sequence comes from Phycisphaerales bacterium, assembly GCA_030680655.1. GTDB lineage: Bacteria > Planctomycetota > Phycisphaerae > Phycisphaerales > UBA1924 > JAJTGZ01. The sequence goes on along the minus strand of JAUXUZ010000496.1, from coordinate 5,425 downwards.
ACATCGCCACCAGCGTGAACGCGCCCGTTGCGCACCACCCGCGCCACCCCGTCAGCCGTGCCTCCTGGGCTGCGCGGCTCGCCTTGGCGAACATCGCGTGCCCCGCGCGCCCGAAGATCGCCTTGCCGATGATGTAGCTCGTCACCGCCACCGTCAGCATCACCACCACCAACGCGTACGGCTGGGCCGAGCGCTCGACCTCCTTCAGCCCGTCGAAGACCTGCACCGGCGTCACGTGCCGGTATTCAAACACCAGCGGCGTACCCAGCTCCGTGAACGACCAGATGAACACGATCGTCGCCCCGGCGAAGATGCCCGGGCGGATCAGCGGCAGCGTGATGCGGAAGAGCCGCCGCCAGAAGCCCGCACCCAGGTTCTCGCCGCACTCATCCAGCGCGGGGTCGAGGTTCGCAAGGGAGGCCGACGTGTTCAGGTAGATCACCGGGTAGAGCGTCAGCGCCTGCACCGTGCAGACACCCCAGAACTGCGACAGGCCGATGAAGTCGATCTCTGTGCCCAGCAGCGAGTTGATCGCCCCCTGCGACCCGAGGATCGCCTTGAACCCGATCGCCCCCACAAACGGCGGCAGGATCATCGGCACCAGCACCAGCGCGTTGAAGACCTTCTTGCCCGGGAAGGTGTACTTGGTGCTCAGCACCGCCAGCGGCACGCCGATCAGCAGCGCCAGCGACGTCGTCGTCGTCGCCACCCGCAGCGAGTTGAACACGCCGCCGATCAGCAGCGGGTTCTCGAAGACCATCGCCAGGTTCCGCAGCGTCAGCCCGCCCGATGGCCCCGCGACCGGGTCGGCGAAGAACGCCCCCTGCACCGTCAGGGCGATGGGGTAGAGCAGCAGCGACCCCAGCGCCGCAAAGATGACGATCAGCAACGCGTAATGTGGCCACGAGCGGGGCATGGGCAGTGAGGATAGTCGCAGACCGCGCACCGCTTGTGGGCGTTGCCGCAGCGGGCCAGCGACCGCCGCTGGCTACTTGTTCGTCCGCCCCATCGGCGCCACCACCGGGCCCACCCACTTCTCGTAGCGCCCCTGCAACTCCGCAGTGATGTCGCCCGCCTTCACACCCAGCGCGGCGTAGTCGATCGGCGCCTTGAACTCCACCGTCGCCCGGCTGAGCACGAAGAAGCTGCGGTAGGTGTTGTCGCGCACCGGCACACCGCGCAGCACCACCGGCAGAACCAGGCCCCGGCTCCGCGCGATGATCAGCCCGATCCCCGGCTGGAAGGGTGTGATCACCCCGCTCCGCCGCGCGATCCGCCCCTCCGGGAAGAGCCCGATCACACCCGGCCGCCCCTGCATCAGCGTGTGGGTTGGGTCACCTTGCACGTAGCGGATCGCCTCGCGCACGCCCGCCAGCTCGCCCCCCCCGTTCCCTCCCCCAACACCCCCACCGCCCGACGACTTCAAGAAGATCACATCCGCGAACTCAACGAACGGCTGCACCAGCGGCGAGACCGTGTCGGCCGCCGCCAGCCAGCGGATGAAGAACGACCCACCCACCGCCGACTGCACCAGCAGCGGGTCGATCCCCGCCGCGTGGTTCGCCGTCACCACCAGCCCGCGTGCCTTCTTCCCACCTTCGCCCTCCAGCGCTCCCACCGCCGCCGCCAGGTGCTCCACCCCCTCGATGCGCATCCGGTGCACCAGCCGCAGGTAGACCGCGATCAGCAAGGCCGCAAGCGCGGTTGACAGGTCGGGCCGGGGCGAGGCCACCCCGTCTGGCCCCCTCCCCCCATCCCCGCTCCGCCGCTCCGCCAGCGCACCGATCGCCGCCAGCAGCAGCCAAACGGCCGCGGCGACGATCAGCCACAGGATGCAAGAGGTCGAACAAAGCAAGGGGGGATGTTAGCGGCCACAAACTGAAGAGGAAAGGGCAAGGCGGTGACGCGGTGACACGGCCGCGTCACCCCCTCACCGCGTCACCGCGTCACCGCGTCACCGCGTCATCTTCACGTCCCCGCCTACCCCCCGCCGATACACTCCGCCACATCCATGGATGGATCACCCGCCACCGCCACCGCCGCCGCCCCCCCCGCCCCCTTCCGCAAGCCCCTGCTCGACGCCGGCTGGCTGCTGCTCATCCCCGGCATCGTGCTGGTCGCCTGCACGCTGATCCTCCCCGCCATCGACGACCTGGAGGCCGCCCGCTTCTACCGCGACCGCCTGCAGCTGGTCGAGGGGCACCGCGACCAGCGCATCGGCCACTACACCCGCTACCTCGATGCGCTGGCGAAGGGCGACCCGCAGACCATCCTCTCCCTCGCCGCCGTCAGCTTGAACAAAGCCCCCGAGGGGATGTCGCTGATGGTCCCCGCCGGTGACATCGCCCACAAGTCCGCTTCGGTCTTTGAGGCCCTCGAGCCACCCTCACCGATCCTCCCCGACCGCGAGCGCCAGTACAGCACGCTCGAACGCCTCAGCCGCGACCCCAAGTCGCGCGTGTGGCTGATGCTCGCGGGCGCAACGCTGATCTTCCTTGGTGTGCTGCCGCCGAGCAGAGGCTGAGTCGAGCGGAAAACAGAATTGAAGGACAGATGTGAAAAGCCCCGGGCCAAGCCGGGGCTCTGTCGTCGTGCACTCACTCGTGGCTCGCGGCCTCTCGAATCACCTCCGCCGCCGACCCATCACAACGCCTGCGCCAAGCAGCAGCCCCGCGGCCGCTCCGGGCGCCGGCACCGGCACGATCTGCACTCCGGCGATCGCGCCCAGGGCGCCGTTGATCGAGTAGACGTCGATCACCAGCGGCTGCGACGCCGCGAGCGTCACGGTGTGGAGCGAGTAGGAGCCCGGCGTGAACGAGCCCGGCCACACGCCGCCGATGACCTGCACCCCCTGCGTGTTCACGTCGATGCCCGTCGAGAGCGGGCCGAACGTCCACGTGTAGCCGTAAACGTCGTACGTGCCCGCGGCGAGCCCGTTGACGGTGTAGACCGCGTGGAAGGGAACGGCCATGTAGTCGTCGAGCAGCGCATCGTCATCGCCGAGGGTGAGCGGGTCGTTCGCTCCGGAGGGAAACGAAACTAAGGAATCAACGATCGACACGCCGGTGGCCGCGGCGGCGGTGTTCTGCAACGCGGTTGGGCCACCGGAGAAGACGTTCCAATGCCCGGCCTGCCCCGAGGCCGCGCCGTACGACACCGATGGCACGGGCGACGCTGTGCCAAAGTCAATATTGAACGCCTGGGCCATGCCACTGGAGGCAAGCAGGCCGATGGCCATCACGCTGGCCGACGCGAACAGGATGCTGCGCATGTCTCTCTCTCCGGGTGTCCGCCGTCAGGCGGACAGTGTTCTCGGGCAAGGGGAATCCTCGCCGCCGGGACAAACGTACATCAAGGTGCGCCCGGGTGCAAGCAATCACCACTTCCCGCCGCCACTTTGGTGCGAAAGAACGCCCCGGTCGGAGGTGACCGGGGCGTTGGCGGAATCGAGATGGTCACAAACGTCAGACGCGGCGACGGCGTGCAACGGCCAAGCCGCCAAGGCCAATCAGTGCGGCCGCACCCGGCGTGGGGACGACCGTGCCGGTGATGTTGCCCGTGTTACCTGAGGTTCCGGGAAACGTGCCGTCGAGGATCACGTGAAAGCCGATCTGGGTGTAGTCGGCGTAGGAGATCGACGGGAAGGTGAACGTCAACGAATTGCCCGGCGTGATGCCGTCGTTGGGGTTTGAGCGCCATCCATAGATGCTGCCGGCTGCGCGGGCGTCGGAGTCGTCGCTGAAGCCGCCGGTCACGGCGAGGGCACCCTGGGCACCGTCGTTGTAGCCGGGCGCGAGCAGGTAGAAGCCGATGATGTCGGTGATGTTGTAGGTGGTGCCGCTCAGCTCAAACGTGGCACCGGCGTTCAGCGTCACGGTGAAGCTCAGGTTCGGGCTCGCCACCAGCGGCGATACGTTGATGCCGCTGATGCTCCCCACCGAGAGGAAGCTGTTGATGGTGGCGGCGCTTGCGGACTGGGCGGCGATGGCGATCGCGGAGGCGGCCAAGACGGGCAGCAGGGTACGGGAATTCAACATAGAAATACGCTCACTCTCTTCCCCAACAGGGAATCCGAAAGCCAGTAGCCAGCGGCAAATCGCGGGTCAACCGCGCACGCGAACAGCGTCAGATGCTCAATGAACCCGCTTAGTGCTAAGGGCCTCTCTCAACTCTCACCCTCGCAGGAGACACAAAGAGGCAACGCGCCCCGATCCTGCGAAGATCAATTACACGCTTTCACTTTACCCGAATTTCGGAAGAATGCCAGTTTTCTAGAGCAAATTTTCTCTATTTCATGCAGTTGACGCTCGTTGCCTGTAAGTCTGGGTGGTCTACGCAAGGCGGCAGCTCACTCGGGCCACCCTGGATCGAGGCCCAAGGCAGCTTCGTAGAATCTGCCGTGCCCTCAGCGCCCCTTACCAAGTCGATGCAGTTGACCCACAACCGTGACTACCAGCGGGTCTACGCCGCCCGTGCGTGCGTGTCGAAGGGACCGCTGCGAATCTCGGCGGCACCGCGGGAAGAGGCCGCCGCACCGACGCGCTTCGGGCTGAGTGTGCCGGGTCGGGTCGGCACCAACGTCAAGCGCAACCGCATCAAGCGGCGCATCCGCGAGGCCTTCCGGCTCAACCGGGAGAAGATGCCGGGGGGGTTCGACTTTGTGATCGGGGTGCACCCGCACGAAGAGAAGGCGGTGGAGGAGTACGCGTCGCTGCTGCTGGCGGCGGCGGAGGCGCTGGCGGCGAAGGGGGGGAAGAAAAATGGCAAATAGCAAATCACAAATCGCAAATCAGGAAAGGGCGCGCACCCGCCTTGGATTTGCCATTTGCCATTTGCCATTTGCCATTTCTCCCCGCTCCATCCCGCTCGCGCTGATCCGCACGTACCAGCTCACGCTCGGCCAGCTCATCGGCGGTCGGTGCCGGTTCTACCCCTCGTGCAGCCACTACGCGATGGAAGCCTTCCAGACCCACCCGACCCACCGGGCCGCTTGGCTCACCGCGCGGCGGCTGTGCCGGTGTCACCCGCTGGGTGGGAGCGGCGTGGACCTGGTGCCGGGACCGGCAAAGGACAAACGGCCAGGGGGTGGTGACAAGGTGGCGGGTGAGTGAAGCCGGGCGGCGCCTGACCCCCTTTGGCCCTTTGGCCATTTGCCATTTGGCCCTTTGCGATTTACCCCCTCGCCCCCCCCTATCCTTGCCCCCCCATGACCCCCCCCCCTTCTTTCAGCCTTTCATCTGTCAGCACCCTCGCCGCGTGGGACTGGAACACCTTCGGGCTTGGCCTGGGGGTCGTTGGCTTCGCCGCCGTCTGCGTGCTGCTGGTGCTGGCGATCCTGATCCAGAAGCCACAGGGTGGCGGCCTGAGCGGGGCGTTCGGCGCGGGGTCCAGCGGCTCGGGCCAGACCGCCTTCGGCACCAAGACC
>JAUXUZ010000494.1 GCA_030680655.1 Phycisphaerales bacterium | reverse complement strand
CAACCCTCCCGCTCCCAGCGGGAGGGTCGCCGGAGGCTCTGCGACGGCGGGGAGGGTCAGCGGTTTGTTCAGTCAAGGCAGAGAAAAGAAGCACCCTCCCCGGACTCGCCGAGCCTTGTCCGACCCTCCCGCTGGGAGCGGGAGGGTTGAGATGCACCGCCTTCGCGATTTCAAAGTGATTCGTCATCGGATGAACTGAAACTCCGGCCCAGACACCACCGCCCACAGCACATCCTGCACACCCTCGGGCGTTGCCTTCTCACCGAGATACGCGACGACCGCGTGCCGCTCGGCGTCGCTCGGCTCGCGACACAGCAACGCGCGGTAGACCAGCGACGCCGCCTCGTCACCGCTTGCGCACGCCACGGCCCGATCCAGCAGCGGCCCCCCCTTGAGCAGCCCCGCGAACTCGTCGCCGTTGAGCAGCTCAAGCCCCTGCACCACCGACGTCTCCGCCGACCGACCGGTTGACACCTCGTTGCGCGTCGCCGCACGCCCCAGCGAGCGGGCCAGCCCCGTCGATTCGCTTACGCGCAGCAGGCGTTTGGGCGGCTCGAGCTTCTGCACCATCGCCACGCGCACGCTGTCGATCAACTGCTCCGCCGTCAGCCGGCGCAGCGAAGGTGATCGGAAGGAGCGCGGCGCCCGCGGCTCACCGATGTCGAAGAACTCCTCAAGCATCGGCTCGTACGCCGCCTGGTAGGCGCGACTGGTCATGATGAGCCTGATGGTGTGCTTGAGGTCAAAGCCGCTCGCGATCAGGTCGTGGGAGAGCCACGCCAGCAGCGCGGGGTTGCTCGCGGGCCACTCCTCGCGCCAGTCGTCGGCGGGCTCGATCAGCCCCAGACCTAGGTACCGCTTCCAGAGCCGGTTGACGGTCGTCCCCGCGAACCGCTCGTTGAACGGGTCGGTCAGCAGCTGCGCCACGCGTGTCATCCGGGCGTCTTCGCCCGTCGGCGCTCCGCTCGGCGCACCGGGGATCGCAAACGGGAATGCGGGCGCGATCACCTTCCCCGTCTTGGCCTCGCACCGCGTGACCTCAAGGTCGGACGGTCCGAAGAACGACGCGAACGCGTAGAAGCGCCTCTGCGGCCACTCCGTGTTCTCAAAGTGGTTGTGGCACGCGGCGCACTTCATCGCTGTGCCCAGGAAGACCTGGCTCACCGCCGCCGCTGTCTGCAGCGTGTCGGTCGGCGTCGCGTTGAGCACCAGGTGCGCCCGCACCGTGCCGCCGGTGGTCCCGCCGCGCTGCGGCTTCTTGTACCCCGGCAGCGCCGGGTCGAGCAGCTGCGCGACAAACACGTCGAACGGCCGGTTCTCGGCGAACGCCGCGTGGATGAACCCGGCGTAGTCCCCGTGCGTGGCCATGCCGCCGTTTGAGTTGGTGGGCGTGCTGGCGAGAGCATCCTCCCAGAACACCGTCCAGTGGTCGGCATAGTCGCCGCTGCGCCCAAGCAACTCGTCGATCAGCTCCGCGCGCTTGCCAGGCGAGGTGCTGGCGAAGAACCGGGCCGACTCGTCAAGCGTCGGCACCACGCCGATCAGGTCCAGGTAGACCCTTCGCACAAAGACGGCGTCGCTGCAGGACACCCACGCCGCCGAGCCGGGATCGGCTTGGTGCTGCGCTGACAGCAGAAACCGATCGATCGGGTTGGTGCCCGCGTCGGCGGCGTCTGGCACGGCCGGCGGCGCCGGGAGCAACGCCGCCCGCAGGTTGCGTCGTGCGATCAGGGCGGCTTCATCCCCCGGCGCAAAGGCGGGTGTGGTGGCCTCAGTCCCTGCCGGGTCGGGCGGCGCACCGCCAGCCAGCGGCCGCGCGGAGCCCGCGGCACCCATACACGCCAACATGCACACCACGATCCACACGTCCGTTGCTCCTGCGACCGCGTTGAGTCTACCCGATCGCTGCGGCGGCACAAGCGTCGATTGCAGCGTTGTTTCGGGTCATCACGGGCACTTCGTTCGGCCGGCGCTTTGGCGAAGTGCGTTCCGCGCAGAATCGCATTAGACCCATTTGGGGCCGCGCACCCGCGCGACCACCCGGAGGTACCACCCGACCCGTCCGTCGAGCACCTGCGCAAAAGACCGCAAAAAGACACCATGCGCATGGCTTGCGGCACACCTCTAGCGGTGTCTGTTCCGCGTAGGCAAGCTACTTTCCAGCCGGCACGGCCTCGGCCGGCGCGGGGGTGGCCGACGGTGCCGTTGACGCGGCCGCCTTGTAGAGCACCGCTTGCGCGGGCTGGTGGATCGCGTGCGTCATGCCCGGGATGATCTTCACATCTGCGTGCAGCGTGTTCTCGGGGTCAAGTTCCTTGAGCGTTGCGGCGAGCTTCTCCACCGCGCCGTCGAGGAAGAAGTTGTCGGCGCTCCCGCCGTAGACGTGCAGTTTGCCGACGAGCTTCGGCGAGAGCGCCTTCCAGTTGCGGCGCAGCGTGAGCGAGATGTCGTAGGGCTCCCACGCCTTCGCCGTCGCGGGGTCAACGTTACCGGTGGCCCGGTCGAACAGCGGCGCCGGCAGGCCGTCGCCGCCGCGCGGCGAGAAAACGGCCTCGAAACTCTGGATCTGCCCGCCCGGCCCGAGGGCCGACTCCATCGCTACAAACTCTTTGTAGAAGAGGATGTTCTTGTCGCCGCTTCTTGCGACCGGGCGACGGGCACCCTGCGCATCGGTGTACATGTTCGCGCCGGGCGCGTAGAGGTCGATCTGCTGGAAGTCGCGGAAGTCAACCGGGTCGGGCGAGTGCGACCAGCAACCGGCGAAGACGCCGGGGTACGTGACCTGCAGCCACAGGCTCGACCACCCGCCGGAAGAGATGCCCGTGACGTACCGGCGTGCCGCGACCTGCACCGCCGTTGCGCCGGCTTCACCGGCTGGGCCGTGGAACTGTTTCTCGACGGCGGGGATGAGCTCCTCGACCAGCGCCCGCCCCCACGGGCCGGTGTTGGCCGAGTCTGCGAACACGCAATGCCCCCAGTGGTTGGTGGGGTCGGGGACGATCGTGATCACGCGGCGCTGGTCGCTTCCTCCGCCGCCGCGGGCGAACATGCCCGCATCGCGGTGGCTGCCGCCAAAGCCGGAGATGAAATAGACCGTCGGCCAGGTCTCTTTGGCGCCCTCGCTCCACCCTTGCGGGAGCGCGACGCCCGCGCGCAGGGTGATGTCGCGCCCGTGGAAGTCGGAGAGGAGCTTGCTCTTGATCGTGAAGAGCTTGACGTTGGCCGTCTCGCGGAACGCCGTTGCCGCGACGGTCTGGTCGAGCGTGAGGTTCAGCGGTGCGCTCAGCGGCCAGGTCATCTCCTGCGGTTTGCTGTGAAGGTCTCCTTCGCCCGAACCGGCGACGTAGTGGTCGCGGTTGCGGCGGGCGACGCCCTGGATGGTGTAGCTGCCCGCCGTGAGCCCGGCCATCGTCTTGGGGAAGCTGAACGCGGGCGAGGAGATGTCGATCGGTGCGCCGGGCGCTTGGCCGGTGACGTCGAGTGAGAAGATCTGCGGCGGGTTGAACCAGTCGCTCATCATGCGGCGCGGCGCGCGCGTGCCCTTGGCCAAGACCAGATACACGCGCCCGCTGTACGGCTCGGTCTGCACCTGCGGGCTCAGCGTGAGCGTGATGGTCGGGTCGGCGGCGAGTGGAGCGGCGAGTGAGAGGGCCAGGAGCGTGGTGAGCATGCAGGGTCCTTGTCAGGTGCCGCGGGTGTTGCCGAAGAGCTCGATGTGCAGGCGTGCGCAGTAGCGGAAGCCTCGGGAGAGGCAAACGTCTGCGACGGCGGCGCGCTGAGCGGGGGTGGGCGTGGTGATGCCCTCGGGCATCAGCAGGATGTCCGAGGGGGCCCAGCTCGTCAGTTTGGAGAGAAGGTCGTCGATCTCGGCGAGGTCGCGCTCGTTTGAGACGACAAACTTGAGCTGGTGGTCGCCCGGCGCGTTGAGGAGTGACTGGAGGGCCGGGACGTTCAGCCGGCGCTGCTCGTGGCGCGCGGCCCACGCGCCGGTTGCGTCACGCGGGTCGTTGCGGGGGGTCGAGTGAGCGAGCTTGGGGCTGATGCTCCAGAGGTCGCAGTGGGGGAGGGGCGTGGGTGCGAGCGTGCCGGCGGTCTCGATGGTGATGTGGATGCCGGCGTCGCGCAGGGCGTGGGTGAGCGGAACGAGCGCGGCGAAGAGCATCGGCTCGCCGCCGGTGAGGACGGCGTGGCCGACCTTCGCGCCCTTGGCCTCGGCGATCAGGTCGGTGAGCGTGCGGCGGGTGCCCTCTGGGCTCCAGCTCGCGTAGGGCGTGTCGCACCACGTGCAGCGGAGGTTGCAGCCGCTGGTGCGGAGGAACCACGACGGCACACCGGCAAGCTTGCCCTCGCCCTGGATGGAGACGAATGTCTCCGAAACGGGGAGCGAGTCTCTGGCCAGGTCTGGCTCGTCGAGGATGGTGAGGCGGGAAGAGGGCAAGCGGAACAATACGAGCCTGTGCGGCCGCTCCGTGAAGCCGTCCGGGCGGGTGCCGCAGACTCCTCGGCTTTGCGAGGAGTCTGCGTGGCTTGCCCACCGATCACAGACTCCGCCCAGGGCGGCGGAGTCTGTGGCACCCTGCACCCGGCTGTCGAGGATGGGGAGAGGGGAGGGCAAGTGGGGGAGGATACGAGCCTGCGGAGAGAGGTCCTATGTGACCTATAAGACCCATAGGACCCATGGCCGCACCTTCAGATAACACGTCGCCCCTGCGTGACCGGGCCTTCCGGGCGTTGTGGGTGGCGGCGCTGGCGAGCAACATCGGGTCGGGGGCGCACGACCTGGCGGCAGGTTGGTCGATGGCTTCGATCACCAGCAGCGAGTTGCTGGTCGCCTCGCTGCAGACGGCTGTGGCGGTGCCGAGCTTCATCCTG
>JAUXUZ010000457.1 GCA_030680655.1 Phycisphaerales bacterium | reverse complement strand
CACCACCATGCTCACCATCGCCGCGCGCGTGCCCGACCACGGCAAGCTGGCGCCGTGGCGGTTCATCGTGATCGAAGGTGACGCGCGGCGGCGGCTGGGGGCGTTCATCGGCGCGGTCTGGGGCGAGCGAAACAAGGGGATGGATCAAGCCGCGTTCGACGCGGGGCTGGCCAAGTGGACGTCGCAGCTGCAATCAGCGCCGGTGGTGGTGGCGGTGGTGAGCGGGTCGAAGCCACACCCGAAGATCGCCGAGTGGGAGCAGGTGCTCTCGTGCGGGGCGGTCTGCATGAACCTGCTGCTGGCGGCGAGCGGGCACGGGCTCAGCGCTGTGTGGCTCACGGAGTGGTACGCCTACGACGCGGCGGTGCTGGCCGAGCTTGGCCTGGCGTCGCACGAGAAGGTGGCGGGGTTTGTCCATATCGGCACGCAGCCCGAGCCGCGCGAGGACCGCGACCGGCCCAGCCTTGCGGCGATCGTGTCGCGGTATTGAGGCTGGGGGCGGGGGGCTAGGGGGGCATGAGAGGTGGAAGGAGAGGCGGAAGGGAAGGGGGCAGGAGAGAATCGCCAGCGCGGACGGCTACGATCGACCCCTCCGCCGCGGGCAGGTGCACGCGGCGAACGGGGCGGTAACTCAATTGGTAGAGTGCCAGCTTTGCAAGCTGGAAGTTGAGCAAGAGACCTGCCCCAAACCCCTTTTTTCTCTGATCTTTTCCGCTGGCGTCCTTCGCTGGTCGTTCCAGTATTTACCGTCCGCTGCGCCCGAGGCCGGTAAACGAAGTGGTGACTTCCCACTTTCGTCGGGAGCGCAGCCGTGTCAGCAGTACCCCACAACTTGCCCAAAGGGAACGTCCCCACCATCCGCTTGCACAAGGCGAGCGGGCAGTACGTCTCGGACCTCAACTCCAAGACCCGCTACTTCGGCAAAGACCTAGAGGCGGCTTGGGCAGCCTTCCTGCCCGAGCTTGCGGCTTGGCGGGAGGCGACGGGGCGCAAAGACTGCGTGAGCGTTCGTGAAGCGGCCCAGGCGCTGGCGTCAATGGTCGCGGCAGATTGCGGCCACCCCGATACGAAGCTCGCACTCAGCCATCTCAAAGACTTCCTGACCGTCCACGGCGACCAAGACGTATCCGCCATCGGGGTGGACGAGATCGAAAAGTACAAGCGGAGCTGTCTCACTCGCTTCTCCCCCAAAACCACCAATCACTTCCTCGGCGCGGCGAAGAGGCTGATGCGGTACGCGGCGTTCAGAGGCTGGCGCGCTCCGATGGAGTTGTCGTTCATCGGTATGGTCAATCTGCCGACCCCTCAGCCGAAGCACCTTCCGCTGAAAGAGCTTGGTGAATGGATCCAGAAGGCTGATGAGCGTTGCCCAAATCTCGGCGTCTGGTTGCGGGTGGGTCTTGCGACCGGGGCGCGACCTTCTGAGTTGATCAAAATCGTTCGAGGCGAATTCACCCTGCTGGAAGAGGGCGTGCTGTGCCTGACGAAGGGCAAGACGAACAAGGTGGTCAATCACCCTCGCTGTTTGGTCGTTGTACCTGCTGTCCAGAAACTGCTGGCGGAGGCGAAGCCTCAGTGGTCCCACATCTGTACCTTGTCCCAGGCTTGCTCAAGGACGTTCGATAGCGGTCCTCATCGGCTGCGTCATTCGAGCGCGTACCTGATCCATCGCTTGCCTGGGGAGGCGGTAACGCGAGACGCTACCGACGTGTTCTTGGGGCACTACCCCAAGACCGTCTCGCTGATCTACAACCCCATCGACTGGCGACCAGTTACGGCGCTCGCTGAGAGGTATCTGGGCTACTTGAGGGCGGCGCTGCCGGCGGCGTATCCCTTGCTGTAGAGCGAGGAATACGAACGAGGAAGGACAGGACAAATATCAACGAGATTTCTATGACGACAACGGCGATCAGAAACTCTGGAAGAACGCCGCTGTGGTGACGGGGACGTGAACGGGAGGAGGGCATACAAAGTCCTCAACTTTGAGTGGTGTATGCGGAAGCTGCCTCACTGGTGGATAGTCGAGAGATACGACTACCGCACTGAGTGTGACAACGATCCGCTTGCGGATAAGGTGGTTGCTCGCTTTACGCCCCGAGCTTGGCGTCTTCTGTCGTCGCGAGGCTAACGCGCGACTTCTCCCCAGCCCATCTTTAGCCGTACAACGACAGCCAATTATTCAGGACGATTTGAAAAAGTGCAAGCAGAAAATTGGAAGCCGCTAGACCTTAGGGGTCTACGCGCCGCTTGTACCCGTCCTCGCCCAGCGTCCCCTGACTGCTCGACTGAGGTGCCAAGTAGGCGGTTAGGGTGTACCAGAGGGGTAATGGCAACAGTATGAAGTGGAGACCGACATGGACCGGCTGTCGGTTGCGCTTCATGGAGGGAGTCGGCTTCAACTGGCTGCTAGCGTTTTGCATGACGCACCAGCCTCCGTCCCCTCCGACCACCCAAGACTTCTTCGGGACTGTCTTGGAGAGCTTCACCCGCCACGCCGGTGAGTATGTCGGAGGGGGACTCTTCCTCCTGCTTCTGGGCGGGATCACCATTGTCGTCGTCAAGTCTCGGTTACGGCGAGACATCGACGTTCGTCGCATTGTCGCGCTCGCAGCAGCGGGCGATCAAACCGTTCTGCGTATTTCCGCCTTTGGCTCTGGCGGACTCGCCATTCAAGCGGGAAGCACGGAGTTGTTCGAGCAAGGCGACAGGAAGATGGCTGAGCGGTACTTGGAGGCGTTCGACCGCGCGCTGAAGTACCGCCTCTTCCGTCAATTCAGCGACAAGCCCAACGGAGTGTTCGTTCTGACGGCGAAAGGGATCGCTCTTTCCGAGAAGCTCCCGAAGGGGGTCTAGCTCTCTTGATTGTTCACCGTCTGTCAGGTATCGTCCTGCCATGTCCGCCATCTCAAAGATCAAGCAGAAGCCACTCCTGTACCCCTCCGCGAAAATCGGCAAGGCCACCCTTGTACAAGCCGACTGTTTCGAGTGGCTGCGAGCGGCTGCGCCCGAGAGCATCCACGGCGTCGTTACGGACCCTCCATACGGCGTGAAAGAGTTTGACGACGACCAGCTAGAGAAAATGGTTGCGGGGAAAGGCGGAATATGGAGGCTTCCGCCTTCGTTCGATGGCAACGTGCGATCTCCTCTCCCTCGCTTCACTGCGCTGGACGCCAAGGACCGCGAACGATTGAGCGTGTTCTTCAACGATTGGGCACAAGCTCTACTTCCTGCCCTTCGACCTGGAGCGCACGTGTTCATTGCCACCAACGGCTTTGTGGCGCAGCTCGTCTACTCAGCTTTGATCGCCGGCGGCTTTGAGTTTCGCGGGCAACTCATTCGGCTTGTGCGGACCATGCGGGGCGGCGACCGGCCGAAGAACGCAGAGACAGAGTTTGCGGATGTCTGCTCCATGCCGCGAGCCTGCTTCGAGCCGTGGGGCGTTTTCCGCAAGGCCATGCCGCCCAAGATGACGGTGGCTGATTGTTTACGGACCTACCAGACGGGCGGCCTTCGTCGTTACCAGGACGGTCTGCCCTTTGAGGACGTGATTGACAGCGAGCGGACGCCAAAGGCCGAGCGTGAGATTGCCGGACATCCAAGCATCAAGCCTCAGAGCATCCTACGGCTTCTAGTCCATGCGGCGCTTCCGCTTGGCGAAGGGGTTGTGCTGGATCCATTTGCTGGCTCTGGCTCAACCCTTGCCGCTGCTGAGGCTGTGGGGTACAAGTCAATCGGTATCGAGCGTCAGCCGTCGTACTTCAAGATGGCAGAAGGCGCAATTCGCAAGCTGGCGCAGATACGGTTGCCAGAAATTGACGCCAGGGTCAACGGCCCCGCTTCACGCCTCGCTCTCTTTGGCGGGAAATAGACCGCTTTGATCGTCCTTTGGAGCTGCGGGCTTTGCCTTTTGGCTTGGCCCGCTTTGTGCTTTTGGGACAACAAGCACTCCGTCCTCAATGTCCTTGAGCGTGTCCGTGTTGTGCATCAAGTCCATGTCGCGGTAAATCCAGTTGACCTCCATCTTCGCATAGCCGCTGTCCAAGACGCTCGCGGTGATTGTCCGCCTGCTCTCCTCTGAGCGTCCCGCAAACTTCCAGTCAGCCTTGGTGAGCTGCGCGCCCACCACTTTGACAAAGCGGAAAGGTCTGGGCGTCACGCCTTCACCTTCGTCCTTTGCCCTGTTCGCGTCAAAGACGAACACCATCAGCCAGCAATCTTCGACGTTGTGCCCTTGCCAGCTTTTCAGATAGCGGCTGCCCTTAATCTCGATGCCTTCCTCTCCGTGCTGGCAAGAGTCGTTCTCATGGCAGCCCTTAGGCAACAGGTCAGGGTGGCCGTTGTGGTAGGTGTTCTTCACGACGGTCTTTGAGTGCTTGGGCAAGCTCGCGCCCATAAACTCTCCCACGATGCTGCTGAAGTTCGCAGACATCAGGAAGCCTTCAAGACGCGGCATATCCCTTGTCCCGAGCTGCGTGTTCAGGAAGGTCAGAAAGTCCAAAAACTCGTCCATCGCCTTCTTGATGTCAGCAACGGTGACTCCGTAAGGGATTTCAGCGTTCTTGTTGAAGCCTTTGGGATGGAGAGGGTGACAAGTACGGGCGAGGATTTCCGCCTTGGGTGCTGGCATGACAGCAGGATAATTGATCAGGTCATCCACTTCCAGTCAATTCGAGATCACCCAGTCAGCCCGCTCGCAGCGAAAGACTTTGTTGTTGACCTCAACTACAGCGGCTACCGCATCCTTCCATGAGTCGGCTCCCGCTTCTCTGCTTGATCTGGTCTTAGGGTCCGTGACAAAATGCGCGTACTGCCTCTTGAACATCTGCCCCGACTGAAGGCCATTCTGAATTGCGACCGCGTTCGTGACTCCTCCGGCGTATCGCTCGGTTGTAGATTTTTCGCCATTTGCGTGGAGGATGTAGAAAGCGTGGATGTGGGTAATTGTCTCGCCCGTGTTTACCACCGTTAGCTCCAGCGACCCGCCCCGCAGCAGCACGGTGATCTTGATCGACGGCAACCTGGCGGCTCTCTGCTC
>JAUXUZ010000490.1 GCA_030680655.1 Phycisphaerales bacterium | reverse complement strand
GTGATCCAACTTAGCGGCGACCACGCGGCAACCTCCGCCGGCGTAACCGTGACGATGTTGCGCGACACGAGGGGCGCCTGCGTTGTGGCGGTGGTGAACAGGCCCGGCGACATCGGCGCTGGGCTGTCGTCGGTAAAGACGTTGAACGTGATCGGCCCGGCGCACACCAGGCGGTTGCTGCGGAAGAGCACCTTGCCGTCGGTCGCGTCGATCAGCGTGTCGTAAGCGTGCCCCAGCCCGTGCTGGGGGATTACAACGGCCCAGGCGGGCACGAGCGTGGTACGGCTGAGGGGGAAGTAAACCAGGCTGGTCACCAGCGGTTCATCGGGGCGCAGGGTGGAAGGGGTCTTCCACACCGCGCGCCGGTCAGGCCCGGCTTCGTCTTCGAGCACCGAGAGGTCCGACTCGGCGACGGCAACGCCGGCGTCAGCCGCGGCGATGGTGATTGCGCGGGCGGCCGAGACTTTGGCCGCAGCGGGGCTGAAGCCGTCCACGGGGCGGTCGAGCATAGTGCTCGAGAGGTTCACCAGTTCGCCCCTGGACGTGACCGACGCACGCACCGTGGCGCCGAAGATGTCAACGCCCGCGTGCACCTGCTGCACCGTCAAGCTGCGGACACCGTTGCTGGCGGAGACAAAGTCGCGCGTCACGCGGTTGCCCGTCAGTTCGGACGCGTCGAAGCCGCACAGGGCGCGGTTGGCCGCGACGAACCCGCCGGCGATCACCGGCCACGCCGCGCCGGGGTGCTGCCCGGAGAGGAAGCCCGCGGTCGAGCGGATGAACTTGGGTGTGCCGAGTGCTTCATCAAAGTCGATCGCCAGCGTGGGGAGGGCGGCGCGGAGCGCGGCGGCTGAGGCAAGCGCTTTGTCGGCCGCGCCCTGGGCGATGGTGCCCGCGATCGCGCTGTACACCGCGTCGTCGATGCGGATGTCGTAGGTGGGAAGGCCGTCGCCGTGGTTGCACTGGGTGCACGTTGCGGCGTGCTGGGCGGGGAGTGGCTGCGCGCCGGGTGCGCCCACATCGGGCGCAGCGAAAGCGAGGCCGCAGGCGAGCACGAGAGCGAGGCCCGCCGAGCGGGTTGACAGAGCGGATCGGGTTGTTCGCAGCACGTCAGTCTCCGTCGCGGCCCGCCGGGTGCGCTGAGGGCGCAAGGATCCCGGGCAGGTCGCGTGCATTTCCCACCACGCACGGCAGTTGGCTCAGTTTACTGCATTGGGGACAATTTGCCCACCCCTGACGGGGTGATCCGGGGCGATCGTCCACACTCTTTGGGAGGTGCTGGGTTGCCCAGACCACCAAACGGTGGCGCAGTGGGTGCCTGGACATTTCGAAAGCCCGACCCTGGCCAACTCGGTTCTTACATGCTCAATACACGGCCTTCGCTGGCGAGGGCGGCCTCGCGGACGCTCTCGTGCATCGTGGGGTGGGCGTGGACGGTGGCGATGAGCTCCTCGGTCGTCGCTTCCAGGCGGCGGGCGAGGGTGAGCTCGGCGATCAGTTCGGTGGCCTGGTCGCCCATGATGTGGGCGCCGAGGATCTCGCCCCGGGGCAGACCCCGGATGATCTTCGTAAAGCCGTCGGTGTGGGCAGCGGCGATCGCCTTGCCCAGGGCACTGAAGGGGAACGTGCCGGTCTCGTAGTCCTTGCCCTTGACCTTGCCCTCGGCGATGAGGGCCTGCTCGGTCTTGCCCACGCTTGCGACCTGCGGGATGCAGTAGGTGCAGCCGGGGATGATGCCGTAGTCGATCGGGTGCGGCTCGTGGGCGTACTTGCCCTTCTTCCAGGCGATGCGCTCGACGCAGAGGTACGCCT
The DNA here is from genome assembly GCA_030680655.1 of Phycisphaerales bacterium. Taxonomy (GTDB): domain Bacteria; phylum Planctomycetota; class Phycisphaerae; order Phycisphaerales; family UBA1924; genus JAJTGZ01. The sequence continues at coordinate 5,449 of JAUXUZ010000490.1, read as the reverse complement.
CTTCGCTGGCGACGTGCGCCAGCCACGGCGGGCCGATGACGTCACCCACGGCAAAGACGCCGGGGAGGTTGGTCTTGTAGTCGATCGCCTCGTCCTTGGTCACATTGGGCTTGTAGTCGGTGACGATGTGCCCCTTGTCGATCGCCAAGCCCAGTGACGCGTCGCAGAGCCCGTCGGTGCGTCCGACGACACCGATCGCCAGCAGCACCTTGTCGGCCTCGAGCACTTGCTTCTTGCTCTCGTCGGGCTTGCCGTTGACCATCGGGGCCACGGTCACCTTCACGCCACTTCCGGTCTTCTCAACGCCGGTGGTGCCGTGCCCGGTCATGATGGTCATGCCGTGCTTGGCGTAGAGCTTCTGCATGGCGGTGGAGACGTCCTTGTCCTCTACCGGGAGGATGCGGTCGAGCATCTCGATGATGGTGACCTTGGTCCCCATCGAGTGGTAGAAGTAGGCGAACTCCATGCCGATGGCGCCGGCGCCGACGACGATGAGGCTCTTGGGCTGCTCCTTGTTGAACATCGCCTCGCGGGCGCCCCAAATGGTGGTGCCGTCGAACTTGGCAAACGGCAGGTCGCGGGCGACGCTGCCGGTGGCGACGATGACGTGGTCGGCGGTGAGGGTCTGCTTGGTGGCGCCCGGCTTGGCGGGGGCGCTGGTCAGCTCCTCCTGCACCTGGCACTCCTGGAACTCGACGGTGCACTTGTTGCCGTTGGCGGCGGTCGCGGCCTTGGTGAGCTTGCCGTTGCCGCTAAAGACCGTGACCTTGTTCTTGCGCATCAGAAACTCAACACCCTTGTTGAGCTTCGCCGACACTTCGCGCGAGCGGCCGATCACGCGGTCCCAGTCGAGCGAGACATCGCCGCTGATCTTGAGGCCCCAGAACTTCTGGTCTTCCTGCTTGCGCATCTTCTCAACCAGTTCGGCGTTGGCGAGCAGCGCCTTGCTGGGGATGCACCCCCAGTTGAGGCAGACGCCGCCGAGCTTGGCGCGCTCGATCAGGGCGGTCTTGAAGCCGAGCTGACCGGCGCGGATGGCGGCGACGTAACCGGCGGGCCCGCCGCCGATGATGAGGATGTCAAAGTGCGTGTCGGACATAGGGGAAAGCCCTTGTGGTCAGGGGTGCGGAACGGAGGGGCCGACTATAGGAGTAAGGGGTGATGGCGCGTGCAAGTGGTCGATTCGAGCAAAGGCAGCAGGTCGTATGGGTCCTTTAGAACCCATACGTCCTATTCGGATTGATCACCGCATCGCGCTGTCCATCTGCTTCTTCTCGAGCGCTGAGGCGCCCTCAACGGGGACCTCTTTGAGCATCGCGTTGATGACCGTGTCGGTGGTCACCTGGTCGGCCTCGGCGTTGAAGTTGGTGAGGATGCGGTGGCGCAGCACGGGCCGGGCGACGTCGCGGACGTGCTCGGGCGTGACGTGGGTGGCGCCGTCGATAAGGGCCTTGGCCTTGGCCGCCAGCACGAGGTACTCGCTGGCGCGGGGGCCTGCGCCCCAGCCGATGTAGTCGGTGACCATCTTGGGACGCGGCGTCTCGGCGGGCTCTTTCACGCGCGTGGTGCGGACCAGGCGGAGCGCGTACTTGAGCACGTGGTCGGGCACGGGCACAGCGCGGACGAGCTTCTGGATGTGCTCGATGTCGGCGGCGCCCAGGATCGCTTCGACGTCGTCGAGCCGTGTGCCGGTGGTGCGCTTGATGATGGCGAGCTCTTCGGCCTCGCTGGGGTAGCCGATTTTGATCTCGAACATGAAGCGGTCCAGCTGCGCCTCAGGGAGCGGGTAGGTGCCCTCCTGCTCGATGGGGTTCTGCGTCGCCAGCACGAAGAACGGCGCGGGGAGGGTGTGCTGCACGCCGCCGATGGTCACCTGGCGCTCCTGCATCGCCTCCAGCAGCGCGGCCTGGGTCTTGGGCGGTGTGCGGTTGATCTCGTCGGCCAGCAGCACGTTGGCGAAGACGGGGCCCTTGACGAAGCGGAGTGAGCGCGAGCCGGTCGACTTGTCCTCTTCGATCACCTCGGTGCCGGTGATGTCGCTGGGCATCAAGTCGGGGGTGAACTGGATGCGCGAGAAGCCGAGGTTGAGCGTGCGTGCCAGGGTGGAGATCAGCAGCGTCTTGGCGAGCCCGGGCACACCCACCACCAGCGCGTGCCCGCGGCAGAAGACGGCGATGAGCACCTGGTCGATCACGTCGTCTTGCCCGACGATGACCTTGTGCACCTGGGCCTTGAGGCGCAGGAACTTGTCGCGGGCCGCGGCGGCCTCGGCTTGCGGGTCAGAGGCTGGGTGTGTCGGCAGCTGGCTCATCGCGTGGGTCCCTCGCTGGTAGAGGGTAGCAACAACCGGCGTGCACCGGTACGTGCCCCCCGCGCGATCGTCACCGATTCTGCATGTTCTTCGCCAGTTGCTGCTGCTGCTCGACGGTGAGGAGCTTCTTGATCTGCTCGATCAGGGCCCGGTGGTCGGCCTGCGACGGGCGGGCGTCCTTCGACTGCGCGCCGGTGTCGTGGATGAGCTTGCGGATCTGCGCATCCTGCTCGGGCGTGAGGCCCAGCCCGGCGAGGAGCCGGTCGGTCTGCTCGCGGCGCATCTCAACGAGTGACTTGAGCGAGCGGGCCATCTCACGGACGACCAGGTTGTTCTCGATGCGGCGGAGCGTCTGCGGGTCGTCGAGCGGGCTCGCGGCCGGGGCGGGTGACCCCTCAGATGGGCCCGACATCATCGAGTCGCCATCGCCGCCGGTCATCGGCGAGCCGCCGGCTGGGCCAGGGGCCGCGGGTGCCCGCGCGGGTGCGCGGCGCCTCTCACCGCCCGGTCCAACTTCATTGGCCAATTCGACCAGGTACTCGTTGACGATCGAGCGGAGCTGCACGGCCTTCTCAACCGGGATCGCTTTGGCGATTTGGTCCAGCAGCGGGGGCTCCCACAACTGCGGTGCTTTCTGGCGCAGCTCGCGGGTGAGCTGCATGGCGAGGCGCTGGTCGCCGCTCTGGCGGGCCGACTGGATCTGCAGGAAGATGGCCTGGTGCTCGTTGAGGGCTTTGGAGACGACCGCGCCGTGCTCGCTCAGCACCTTGTCGGCGGCCTTCTTGGCTTCACCATTGAGGCCGATCATGCCCACAGCCACGATCTCGGGCCGCTCGTCCAACGGCACGAGCTTGCCCTGGCTGTCGAGCGATACCAGCGTGGGACGCACCTCGCGCACGGGGATGCGTGGCCCACCCAGCACGGATTCCGGGGCCGGTTCGGCCGTTGGCGCCGGATCAGCCTTCGGGGTCACGGTCGGCTCGGGCTCTGCGTGCAGCGCGGCGGTGATGCAGACAACCGCGGCACCGGCGATCGTGGCGAGGATGATGGTTCGATTGGCGTTCAGCATGAGGTTGCTCCATCGTGGCATGACAAGGGCAGAACGTGCATCGGGCGGGTGTCTTGCCGGAATTCCTGACTGGCGGCGGCGTGTTACCGGGCAAGACGGACGATCCAGGCGTTTCCGGCGGCGAGCGGGTCTGGATGCGCAATCGCCTCGGCGGCGAGTTGGTTGCCCGTCAGCAGGTCGGTTGAGCCGGGCAGGCGCTCACGCAGGGCCGGGGGCAACTGGTCCATGGGGATCGGCGAGGGGTCGGCGCCGAGGTTGGCCAGCACGAGCACGGTTTCGTGGCCGCGGGAACGCGTGAACGCCAGCAGTGACGGGTGGGAGGCGCTGAGCGGCACGACCTGGAGGTCTCCGCGGCGCAGCGCTTCAGAGTCGTTGCGCACCGCAATGAGGCGGCGGTAGTGCTCAAGCAGTGAGCCGGGCTTCTGCGCCTGCGCGGCAACGTTTGTGCTCTCGGTGTCGGCGTTGGGTCTCTGCCACGGTTTGGCCGCCGGCGCGGTGAACCCGGCGTTGGGCCCGCTGCTCCACTGCATGGGAGTGCGGATCTTCGGGTCGGGCTTGTCGCCGGTCATGCCGATCTCTTCACCGTAGTAGAGGAAGGGGATGCCGGGCATGGTGAGCAGCACGCTCACGGCGGCGCGGGCCTTGGCGGCGTCGCCCTTGAGGGCGGTCATGATGCGCCCCTGGTCGTGGTTGGTCAGGAAGGTGCTGTACGTTCCGGGCGGGAAGGAAACGAACGACGCCCGCATCGCCTCGGCCAGCGGCGCGGCGCGGCCGCTCTTGATCGACTCGACGAGTTTGCCCTCCAGCTCGAACTCGAAGGCCGAGTCCATCTCGCCGCCGTTGACGTAGCCGGCGATGTCGTGCGTGCCTGCCCAGATCTCGCCGACGGTGAAGCAATCGGGGCGCACGGACTTGCACCAGGTCTGGAACCCCTTGAGCCACGCGTGGGTCTCGGGCGTGTTCTCCTGCACGCTGCCGTCTTCGATCAGGTGGCGGATGGCGTCGAGCCTGAAGCCGTCAACGCCCATCTCGGTGAGCCAGAACTTCGCGGTGTCGTGGATCTCGGCGGTGGCGCCCTGGTTGCGGAAGTTCAAGTCGGGCATGTCGTGGTTGAACATGCCGTAGTAGAAGCCGCTCTGGCCCGGTGCCGGGTTGGCGTGCCAGACGGTCTGGTTCCATGGTCCCTTCCAGGTCGGGCGGGTCTTCTCCCAGATGAACCAGTCGCGCTTGAGGCTCTGCGGGTCGGCGCTCGCTTGCTTGAACCACGGGTGCTCGTCGGAGCAGTGGTTGATGACAAAGTCGATGACGACCTTGATGTTGCGCTTGCGGCACTCGGCCATGAAGCGCTTGAAGTCGTCGTTGGTGCCGTAGTCACGCTCGATCGTGCGGTAGTCGGTGGTGTCGTAGCCGTGGTAGCTGGGCGACTCGGTGATCGGCATGAGCCAGAGTGCGCCGACGCCGAGGTCCTTGAGGTAGTCCAGCCGCTCGATGAGCCCCTGGAAGTCGCCGATGCCGTCGTTGGCGAGCGGGCCGGTCGTCGAATCAGCAAACGAGCGGACGAAGACCTCGTAGAAGACCACATCGTTCCACCAGCCGCCCAGCGCGGCGGCGCGGGCGGCGGGCATCCCCTTGGGAATCGTGCCGGTCGCAGGGGCTTGGGCCGGGTTGGTGGTAGCCTGCGCGCAGGCCGATGCCGGGAGCGCCAGAGCGAAGGCGCAGGCGTACAGCGCGGCGGTGTGAAGGGGTCGCATGGGGTGATTGTTGGTGGGCCGCGCACCACAGAATGCCCCCAACAAGGGTGGGCCAGAGCGCACACAATCCCAGCGTGATCGGAGAAGATTACAGCATGGTCGGTGGCCGGCCACAACCCGGGTTGGGCGGAGGGGGGGGCGGGGCCGCGCTGCCGCCATTGCTCGCTGATGACCTGCTTCATCGCCTTGCCCGCGGGTTCACGGCGTTCCTGCTCGGGCTGGGGGCGCTGGCGGCCGCGGGGCTGCTCGTTGCGGTGCTGCTGGGCGGTGCCAGGCCCGCGTGGTGGCGCGATGCGCCCGCTGGCGCCGGCGACCGCC
>JAUXUZ010000483.1 GCA_030680655.1 Phycisphaerales bacterium | reverse complement strand
AAGGCCCATCGCTCATACACCCACTTGCAGCTCCGCCTGATATTCAGGTACGACCCGGTTAAGCTGCGGAACGGCCACCCCCCTTCGTTCACACCGAGCAGCCCGTCATCCTCGCCCGCGCTCTTCTTCCAAGTGACTTGGGTGTGCGTCCTTCCGAAGCCGCTCACGGTCACGAACATCGCAGGCTCCCCCAACTCGCTTGGAAGTTTGTCGCGCCAGACCTCCAAGAGGCGACCCTGCGCCGCACGGTGTGTCGGCACGCCGGGAATCCCCCACCAAACCAGAATCGCCAACGCCAGTTGCGCCAGGAATCCCACCACCACCGACCACACAATCCGGCGCACCGGCAGCTTCATTCTCACGCCTCTGCGAAGTCGTACCGCGCCGCGTAGCGACCCTTGTCCAGCCACAGGAGCTGGCGCACGAGGTCGTTCACCAGCGCGCTGGCCCCGAACCGGAAGAGCTTCGGCGACAGGTACGCCCCGTTCTCGATCTCGCCGAGCGTTTCCTTCACCATCACCAGGTAGTGGAGTGAGCTCTTGGCGGCGCGGATGCCGCCGGCTGGCTTCATGCCGACGAGTTCGCCACCCACGCCGTTCTTGTTGGCGGTGCTGAGCCAGTGATCGCGGATCGCCTCGAGCATGACCAGCGTGACGGGCATCGTGGCCGCGGGCTCGACCTTGCCGGTGCTGGTCTTGATGAAGCCGGCGCCGGGGAACTTTGTCAGCCCGCAGTCGTGCATCGCGGCGATGGCGATGTCGCTGGCGCGGCGCGCGTTGTCGAGCGTTTCGAGCTCGCCGGTCTCGAGGATGACCTTGAGGTGGGCGAAGCCTTCGTCCTTCCTGGTCACGCCCTTGCGGAAGCCGCACGCCTCGACCGTTGCGCACACCTCGTCGTAGACCTTGTCGAACTCGCCGGCGAGGAAGGCGCCGCGCGAGATGACCATGTCGATCTCGTCGGCGCCCGCGTCCACCGCGCGGCGTGTGTCGTCGAGGCGCACCTTCAGCGGGTACTGGCCGCTGGGGAAGCCCGTCGCGACCGCGGCGACCTTGACGCTCCCGCCGCGCTGCATCTTCGCCAGTTCTTTCTTCGCCGCGGCCACCATTTGCGGGTAGACACAGATCGCGGCGACCGTGGGCAGATCGGCCGCGCTCATCGAGCCGTCGCTCGGGTCGACCGCCTTGCGGCAGAGGCTCCGTACCTTCTCTGGCGTGTCTTTTCCTTCCAGCGTCGTCAGGTCGACCATCGAGAGCGCCAGCCGCAGCCCAGAGCGCTTGGCGTCGTTTTTGATAGAGCGACGCGTGAACGACGCCGCCCGTTGCTCGGCCATCACCTTGTCGACCGTCACCGGCGCGGGGATCTGCATGGGGAACTCTAGGAATCAAGGCAAGGCACGCCTCGGATGAACACGGATGTCACGGATCAGAGCAAGTCGGCCTTGATCCGTGCAAATTCGAGTCCATCCGAGGCCAACTCTGGTGCCTTCATGGGCGCGACATGCGTTGCTGGTGCACCCACTTGCCGTAATCCAAGGTTGCTTTGAACATCCCCCACTTGCCACCCTCGGGCATCCCCCTGCCGAAGGCCGTGTGTGTCCGCCAGCGCCAGTAGGGGCCGCTGAACTTGAAGCGCGTGATCACTCCTAGCCGCAGCAACTCCCATGCGCCCGCGAGGGTGAGGAGCACGTGCCTCAACGGTTTGCCCCACCCAAGCCGCCGCCGCCGACTTCCGCCTGGTTGCGGTACCAGGCGATCGTCTCACCCAGGGCCTCGTCGAGCGAGCCTACGGGCTGGTAGTCGAGCAGTTTGCGGGCGGCGCTGATATCGGCCTGGCTGTGGAGCACCTCACCCTGGCGCGCGGGACGGAAGACCGGCGTCGGCATCGGCGTCGAGACTCCCGCACGCTCGGCCATCACGCGCGCAAGGGTCAGCAGGTCCGTCCGCACACCCGTGCCGATGTTCACCACCTGCCCGCAGAGGTCCTTCGTGCTGGTTGCGGCCAGCAGGTTCGCGGCGACGACGCTGGCCACCGGCGTGAAGTCGCGTGACTGCGTGCCATCGCCGTAGATGATCGGGGACTCACCCAGGACCAGCCGGCGGGCGAAACTCGCGATCACGGCGGCGTAGGCGCTGTCGGCCGGCTGGCGCGGACCGAAAATGTTGAAGTAACGCAGGCTCAGCGTGCTCAGGTCGTAGCTCTTGCTCCACGCACGCACGGCGTGCTCGCCGGCGAGTTTGGCGGCGGCGTAGGGGCTCAAGGGCTGGGGGGCTTCGCTCTCTCGGCGTGGCGCGGCGTTTGCGCCGGGGGTTTGACAGGGTGCATCGCCGTAGGCGGATGAACTGGCCGAGTAGATCACGCGCTCGACGCCCGCGGACCGCGCAGCCTGTAGCACGCGCATCGTGCCCGCGGCGTTGACGTTCCAGGTGCGCTCGGGGTTGGCGATCGAGAGCGGTACGCTCCCCACGGCCGCAAGGTGCAGCACGACCTTGGCACCCGCGACCGCCTCGGCCATCGCCCCGTCGTCGAGGATCGAGCCGTGCACGAACCGCACGCGCTGCGGCTCAAGCTCGATGAGGTCAACCAGGTGCTCGGCGGTCGAGTTGCTCAGGTCGTCGATGACGCTGACGCTGCCGCCAAGCGAGACCAGCGCATCAACGATGTGCCCGCCGATGAACCCTGCGCCGCCGGTCACGCAGAACATCTGCCCGGCGACAAGGGGCTGAAGGCGGTGCACCAGATCGGCCGGCATCTTCACCATGGCATCAAGCGTATCACCCCACGCCCGCTCGGCTCTGACCGGCGCTCGGAATGAAAAGCCCCCGGCGTACACCGGGGGCATTGGAATCCAGCTCCAGTGCTTGTTCATGCCACTCGGTTCAGCAGCCAGCGAAGAACCTGTCGATGAAGACGATGAAGTCGTTGTTGTCGAAGGTCCCGTCCGCACCCGCGATACCGCCCTGCTGGCCGAAGTCGGCGTACGCATTCTGATCGAAGAACAGATCGATGAACACGATGAAGTCGTTGTTGTCCAGGAGGCCATCGAAGCCGCTAAGGCCACCCTGCTGGGCGAGGTCGGCCGGTCCGCAGCGCGCGGCCGACTGAGCGATTGACAGGTCGAAGGCGGTGACCGTGCCGTCCCCGTCGAGGTCACCCTGCTGCCAGCAAGCGCTCGTCATGCCCATGTTGGCTGTGACAATCGACACGTCGGCCGCGTTCTGCACGCCGTCGAGGTTCACATCGCCCATCGTGGTCCCCAGCACCACCTGCACGACCTCGACCACGTCGTTCTGGTCGATGACGCGGTCGCCGTTCATGTCCGCCGACAGGTCGCCGCCGATCGCCTCAGCGGTGTTGCTCCAGTTGAGCGCACCGTCAACGACGTTGGCGTTCTGCTTGAACTGCTTGTAGATGTAGCACAGGTCCCAGCCGTCGATCGCGTTGTCCTGCCCGACGGGTGCGTACCCCGGGGTGGCAAGGAACGCACCGGCGACCTTCGCTTTGGCGATGTTGGCCCGCGAGTCACCGGCGGCGTACGGAGCCGGGGTCGCCTTGGTCGTACCGAAGAAGTTGAGCGCACCTCCGGCGTTGTTGCTGGCGTTGTCCACCGCGGTGAACACGGCCTTGCGGTCGAGAACCGGAGTCGCACCGACCGTCATCGCCAGGCCGTCGGCAAAGTAGCGGACATCCGCCGAGTCGAAGTTGCCGTCGTTGTTGAAGTCGCCCAGCAGTTCGATCACC
>JAUXUZ010000474.1 GCA_030680655.1 Phycisphaerales bacterium | reverse complement strand
GGCGGCTTGGGCTGCACGGACGTGGCCGACATGTTGGCCGTTTCGGGCCGGGGGGCGGGGAGGGTCATCTGGAGACTCCTGAAGAGAGAGGGCCCGCGCTAGCGGGAGACGCCCCGAACGGGGCACAGGCGATTCTCGCCAGAATAATCGTGGTTGTCAAGCACAAGATCCAAAAAAGGTGGTTGCTGTCACAAACACCCTGCGAAACAGGCTCGAAAATGAGAGAATTGACAGGTTATCCTCATTGACAGCCCCCTAAGGGTGGTGTATAGTGAGCATGTGACCACCCTCCCCTACGTCAACGGCATCGACGAGCTCTACAAGGCCATCGGACAGCAAGTGCGGGCTAGACGGGAGAAACACGAACTGACACAAGGGCAGCTAGCCGCGCGGGTAGGGCTTCAGCGAACCTCCCTTTCGAACATCGAGGCGGGCAGGCAAAAGATGCTTGTCGATACGCTGGTATCGATCGCGGCTGAGCTTGGAGTGAAGGCGTCGAGTCTTCTGCCGCAGGGTGATATCCAGACGACTCGCCCCCTCTCGCTCTCGGTGCCAGATCATCTAGACGAAGATGAGGCTCGTTTCCTATCAGGCGTACAGGGAGCGCGGAAGGCCACGGTGCGCAAGGGGACTGGCAAGTGAGCTACCAGAAAGTAAAGAAGGAAGCCGCCAAGGTCCTTGAAGGATCTTCCATCGCCAAACCTCCTGTCAATGTGTACGCCATCGCAAAGCGGCTGGGAATTCGGGTCGTGGACGTGCCGCATGTGCCGGGGTTCTCAGGCTTCCTCCACCGTGATTCTGACGGAACACCGGTCATCGGCGTAAACAAGGCCGACAACCCCAGGCGACAGGCGTTCACGATCGCACATGAAATTGGGCACTTCTGCCTTCATCCGAGCGAAGCCGTACACGTGGATAAAGAAGGCGCAGTTTCCTTGTTGTTGCGCAGCGATCAATCCTCCGCCGGCACGGTGAAGATCGAGATCGAAGCGAACCAATTCGCAGCAGAGCTCCTGATGCCAGAGCCGTTTCTTAAAGATGATGTAGCTGCCAACCCTGCCATAGCCGGCGGTGATGCGGCTGAGATAAAGAAACTTGCCGCCAAGTACGGCGTGAGCGTTCAGGCAATGTCGATTCGCCTTGGCTCACTCTTCGCCTCGATGTGAACTGCTGACTGAAATGACCTTCCGCCCATCCATCTCCCGATGCTGTCCATTGGTCCGCGGTACGTGACGCAAGGACAGGAGAAGTAGTGCCACGCTCCCATTTCAAGGGAGCCGTGCCATGTTTCTCCAGCCTGACCATCAACGCTTGGACCACAGTCCGACGCCATTCCGACACTACCGGTTCCCATCAGCCTGTGGCGTCCGAGGTCCGCGGTCCGCTTCCCGGCTGCTGCCAGGTAACTGCTGTCCAGTGTGGCCTACGGCTCTTTCAGAAGGAAGCTTGTAGCTGGCTCGCTGCAATCCCTGACTCCGCTCCGCGGGCGGGCGCCGGTCGTCGTTTCGTGGGTTCATTCGTCGGCTCCTAAAGAGAGAGTACTCCACACTGATAGAGTCCGCACGCGCCAACAGCTATTCCGTGCGAAGTAGGTAGAAGTTCCAGAAGGCGTTGGTGAGCACGGGGTCGCCGGAAACTACCCGGTAGGTGCAACCAGATATCGCCTCCACCAGTTTTGTGTACTCCCAGCCGTTAGCGTTCTCTCGAGCAATGGTGAACTCCATCTCATTGAGGAGCACGCGCCGAATGAGCCTCGCGCACTCTGACGCACTGCGGACAACGAGAACCCCGTTCGCCACCCCAGTATTGAGATTCACCTGAATGCCGAGAGGATGTATGTCCTTGAGGGTGCTCGCACGCTTGTCGTAGTGGGCCTTGATCTTCGCTGAGAGCAACTTCATCGCTTGCTGCCGATCCATGGTTTGTGGATCCCTAGCCCATTCGCGGACCAGCGGGTCCTTCCAGGCAAGGTCCGATGCAAACACGTGCAGTTGCTGCAGTATCAGTTTCTCGATCGATTCCTTCGGATAGAGCTTTTCAGCGGTCGAGAGCAGCCACTTTGTAAACTTCTCGTCGCCTTCTTTCACCTCAGGCACAAATGCAATTACAGTTTTCCCCTGCGCCAGCGTAGATGCGAGCTCCGAGTCCTTGCCCAACGTATCAGTTTCCTGCGCCAAATACAGCGTGCATCTCGCTCGCTTGAGCATCAGAGCCTAAGAGCACAATGCTGTGCGCCCCAGTCCAAGTGCTGGGCGGCTAGCCCCAGATCCTCAAGTGATACAGATTCTGGCAGTGTCCCATTGAGAGCCCCTCTTAGTGCCGCAGGTGCGAGATGGGTCAGCGCCAGCAGTGCGCGCACACGAGTCCCGCAGACACCGGAATGGCGTCCAACCTCGCGATGGGTACCGCCGTTTGACTCCAGCTGACGTTTCCAAGCGAACGCCTGACCAATCGCCCTCACGATGTGCTGTCGCGGCACGGGCTGGCCGTTCAGATCGACTGAGCTCAGCAAGCTCCGTCCATCGGGCCCGATCAAAAGCCGCTTGCCATCCACCTTTTTAATCGCGATCGGAATGCTCAGAACGAGCAGATTGCCACGTTCTTCACAGGCTGGGGTGATCGGACACTTGTTCTCCACAGACGCGCCCGAGCGTGGCGTCCTTGAGGAAGGAGTGGGGTGGCTATGGCGCAGCTCATCGGCCATTGCCTCTAGGCGATCACGGCTCAGCTCGATCGAGAGCCTGTCAGAGCCGAGCACGACCCGTTTAGTTACGTCACGTAACCGACCGTCCCGCGAGGCAGCGTCGAGGGTGGCCAGCTCGAACCCGTGCTGGGCGCACAGATGGTCCGCCACCAGCGACCGCACCAGGTCGTCCAGGAACGCCGCATTGATGGTCTTGATCGCGCACGCCTTGTACCCCTGCTTGATGGCCTTCTGGCTGACGTAGTACCGCACCACGCGGCGCTGACCGGTCGAGCGGCCCTCTTCGGTCACGGGCCGCTGCACCGACCCCGGGCTCATGGCATGCCCCTCGAACGTCTGGAGCTTGCCTTGAAGCAGGTGGCTATGTGTCCAGCCGGTCCGCGGCTGCCGTTTCGCGGTGGTCATCTGGGCTTGCACCTGGTCCCACAGGGTCTGGCTGATGATCGGTTCATGCAGGCCCTCGTAGAGCTCGGTGCGTGACTCGCTGCGTCCAGCGTCGCTGGTCACCGCCCGGGTGTGGGTGATCTTGCCGACGTACACCGGGTTGGTCAGTAGCTTGTAGACCAGTGCCGCGGTGAGCGGGCGGCCCCCGTGCAAAATCCCGCGCGAGCTGGTCCATTTCTTGGTGGTGTGGCCAGCCGCGCTGAGCTTGGCGGCCAGCTCGATCGGTGAGCCGAGTTGGAGGTAACCGGTGTAGACCGCCCGCACCAGCGCGGCCTCCGTCGGAACCACCCGGAGCACGCGGTCGCCCGCGACGTACCCCGGGTCGCCCTCCTTGGGCATGCGGTACCCCAGCGGCGGCTGGCCGCAGACCCACACCCCCTTGCGCTTGGTGGCGGCGATCTTGTCCCGGATCCGTTCTCCCGCCACCTCGCGCTCGAACTGGGCGAAGCTCAACAGCATGTTGAGCGTCAGCCGCCCCATCGACGTCGTCGTGCTGAACTGCTGGGTGACCGAGACGAACCAGGCGTGGTGCTCGTCGAACAACTGCATCAGCCTGGCGAAGTCTGCCAGCGAGCGCGACAGCCGGTCCACCTTGTAGACCACCACCACGTCGATCCGGCCCGCGCGCATGTCGGCCAGCAGCTTCTGCAGCCCTGGCCGGTCGGTGGTGCCGCCGGAATACCCCCCGTCCTCGTAGCGGGTGTCGATGGCGACCCACCCCTGGTGTCGCTGGCTCTTGATGTAGTCCTGCCCGGCCTCGCGCTGGGCGTCGAGGGAGTTGAAGGCCTGCTCCAGCCCCTCCTCGCTGGACTTGCGGCAGTAGACGGCGCAGCGCACGGTGCGAGCGGTCATGGGGTGCCGTCCTCCTTGGTTAGCCCGAAGAACCGAGGGCCGGACCAGCGGGCCCCGGTGATCAGACGGGCGATCTCGCTCAGGCTCTTGTACTGCTTGCCCCGGTACTTGAACCGGCCGCCCCCTTCTCCCCCATTCCCCGTTCCACCACTACTCAGGACGAGGACTTCGTGGGCTTGCCCCTGCCAGGTGCGAACCAGGCGCGTGGAGGTGGGGAGGATGGCGCGCTGTGGACGGACGACGGATCCAGCGCGGCGGCGTGGCCGCTCCTTGTTCCCACCGGCGATCTCGGCGTTGACAGCGCGGACGGCGGCGTTGAGCAGGCGGCGGGTCTCGGCGTCGAGGCCCCCGTAGATGCGTTCCTGGACGCGCCAGGCGAGCTCACGCACCATCAGCCGCTTCTGCACGGGGGGCGGTGCGCGGCCCATGTGCTTGGGCCACAGCTCGCGCAGCTGATCCATCGTCATCCTGGGGAGGGCGTCCAGGTCCAGCGGCAATCGGGCATCCGGCGTGGACGGCTGCTTCGTGGAATTCACGCCTTGGCCCCCTTGGAGGCCTTCACCTTCACCGCCGCGTCCTTGATCTTGCCCTTCGCCTGCGTGCCGAGCAGCGCGAACCGCCCCGCCGCGGGCCTGCAGAACCGCGACTGGCTCCCCTTGAGCGTGATCTCGCGCATCATGGCCGCGTAGAGCGTGGCGGAGGGGGTCTTGCCCGCGGCGCTGGTCCAGAGTTTGCCCGCCTCCATCTTCGTGATCAGGTCGCCGGCGCTGAGGCCTTGCGCCGCGTGGTTCGCCGGGAGTGACGCCAGCACGGTCGCGGCCGCGTCCAGGGCGCTCATCTTCTTCTCCTTCGCCGCGGGCTTGCGGCTGGGTGGGGAGTTCGCACCCGCGCGAGCGGGTTGCGCCGCCTTGGCTGCGGGTAAGGGCTTGGCGTGCGGAGCGGATTCGGCCGTGGTGTGCGTGACCAGCAGACGCGCCTTGCGGCGCTGACGGCTGGCGGGCTTGGACACCTCCGGCCCGGACGCGGACTGGGCCGGTTGCTTGAAGGAACCGGGCTTCTTGGCAGCAGCTGAAGGGGACTGGCTCATGGGGATTCTCCTGGCTTCAGGGGCCGCTGTTGCCGCCACACGCTGGCGTGCCATCAGGGCCCCGTCGCCAGCACATGAGGGCCTCGACATACGCAGCAGGCAAGGCGGGTCCGGCCATCTATCTGCAACGCCAGCAGATAGCCGAGTTGCCCACAATCTGCCCACAATCCGGGGTGCGGCCTTGCAGTTCGCGCAGGCAGCGCACCGGGGCGGCGACGGGTTCGGGATCACAGTCGTTTGCCATCGACCCCGGCCATCTTCCCCGCAGAGCCGCGTCTTTCCCGAATGCGGACGATCGAGACCCGCCCATCCCCCCAGATATGAAAAAAGGCCGGTTGCTTGAAGCAACCGGCCCGTGGTGCGACCGCTCCCGAGAATCCTCGGCGTCCCTCAGATCTGGATCCGGTACCACCGGTAGTCGCGCTTGGCGGCGGTCAGGGCCATCTCCAGCGCATCGGGGCCGTCGTCGTGCTTGGCGGTGGGGAACCCCCGCATCTGCTCCAGCAGGCGCTGGTGCTTCTTGCTGAACACCAGCAGCCCCTGGCTGATCTCGGGCTGGATGCCCAGGATCCGCTGCTGCTTGTTGGTGCGGTTGTGGATCAGCTCGACCCGGGTGAACAGCGTCTCCGCCTCCATGCGGCACTTGAGCGCGGTGAACAGCATGCTCTGGAACTGGTTCCCCTCCACCGCGAACGTCCGCATGGGGAAGATCTTCCCCAGCTGAACGATCCGGTCGAGGGTCTGGTCCGGTGTCCGCCGCTCGATGTCCGCGGCCACCACGTACTTGACCTTGGAACCCTCGGGCCTGAAGAGCACAACGATGGCCGTGTAGTCCCCGCGCTGGGGGTTGCCCCCCAGGCTCGGGTCGCACGCGCCGAAGAAGTCGCCACCGTGGTACTCGCCGTAGCGGAAGCCACGCCGTCGGAGGAACTCGTCCACCGTCATCGGCTGCTCGTCCCAATAGGTCAGCTTCGTACGTGCGAACACGCACGACTCCGGGTCGTTCGGGTCGTTCTGGAACTCGGCCTGGAACGTGCCCTCGCCCTCGCTCAGCCGGGCCAGCATCAGCTCCTTGTAGCTGTACCGCTCCGGCCAGAGCACCTGCGTGCCCTCGTGCATCGCGGCGTCGTTGACGCGCAGGTACCCGTCGGCGGCCGCCGGACCCGACTCGCCCTCGTGGAGCTCGCTGCCCGCGAGCACCCGGCCCCAGAAGTCCCACTGGTCGGGGCGCTTGCTGAACTTCTCGATGGCCCGGTAGCGCAGTGATTGCCAGGTCGGGTTGGCCAGGAGGTTGGCCATCAGGCTGTCGTGGTGGAGGATGTTCCCCACCACCACCACACGGGTCTCGGGCGTGCCCGCCTTGAGCAGGGTGGCGTCGAACCAACTCCCGAGCTTGTGGCGCTGCTCCTCGACGATCACGCTGTTGCGGTCCTCGAGGTCGTCGCAGAGGATCAGCGTGGGCCGGTGCTCGCGGTGCCGGATGCCGCGGAGGTTCTGGAGGGTGGAGAAGGCCATCAGCATCCCACCGCCGGGGATCAGGAGCGAGTTGCGGCGCCACGGGGCGTTGCGGCTCGCGGTGGCGAGTTGGGGGAAGTCCATCCGCAGCAGCCGGTTCTCCTCCAGTTGCTTGCGGATGTGCTCCAGCAGCCGCGACGACTGCGCCTCGGTGCCCGAGGCGACCACGACGAACTGCTCCTTCCCGACGAGAACCGCCCAAAGGGCGTACGCGAGCGTGACGACGGTGCTCTTGGCGTGCCCGCGGGGGGCCACGACGGCCAGGCGCGCCCCCGGGGTCGCGTGCAGCAACAACAGCTTCTCGAAGACCTCGGTGTGCATCCGCGACGGCGGCTTGTTGAACTCGGCGCTGAGGTAGATATGGGCGAAGTGCTTGGGGGAGAGGGATGCAAGCCTCCGCCGCTGGGCGCTCATCGCGGCGTTGACGGCGGGGGTGTACTGGGGATCGAACGGCTCATAAGTCATAGAGAACTCCTGAATGCTGCGCGCGGTGGTCAGCGGTCTGTGCCGCCGGGGTGGTTGGATCGGGGCTTCGGCCCTTGCATATTGCGGCGAGCCCGCAGTAGCTTCGTGGTCGCGGGTGGGTCGAATTCTGCGACGATGTCGCTGTCGCCGACGGTGAGACGGGCGCGGCGGAGGCGCGTGGCTGCGGTCGCCCGGGCCAGCACATCCTCCACATCGGCGAGCCCCTCGCTCTGCTCCTCGCCGGCGATGGCCCGGATCCGCAGGAGCTCCGCGTGGAGCTCTTCACCCGTGGGGATCTCGCTGACCTGATGGGTCAGGTTGGCATCCACCCGCTGGATGGCGGTGGGGAGGTAGCCGAGCTTCTGCAGGCGCTCGGTGAGCAGGTCGATCACCTGGAAGCAACGGTGCTCCGCGTCGATCTTGACCGCCGGGGCGACGTCCTTCTCCCGTGCCACCCTCCGCATCCGCTGGCAGGTGAGCTGGGCCTCGCCGATGAGCTGGCCGACGATCTGACGGACGAGTTGTGGGTCCTTGTCGACGGCGTGCAGGTCGCGGATAGCGCGGCGGTCGCGCTCGATGGTCCGGTCGGCCACCTTGAGCACCTGGGCGATCTCGTAGGTTGAGAGCCCGTCTGCGGTGAGCAGCATGACCAACTGCTGGCGTGTCTCGGGGAGCAGGTCCTTCCCCGCCACCGTGCCCGCGCGCACCTTCCCCAACAGCTCCAGGGCTCGGTCCATAGCGTCGGGTTCAGGCGATGGCGCGGGTGCTGGGCGGACCGGCTTCTTCCCCGCTCGGCGCTTGGGGGGTGTGGGCGGCGCTGCGGGTGGTGCGGCGGAGGGCGCTCGCCGCGCGAAGGGCGACGCGGCCGCCGGTGCCTTGGGGGGCACCGGCGGCACACCACGCCGTGACGGGGGGAACTTCATCACGCCGGCACCTTCTTCCGCTGCACCGCACGGCCTGCCGCGACGCCCTTGGTCTTGACCACGGGCTTGGCGGGAGCGGCAAGCGCGTAGCGGGCGACGAGGCTGTGGGGCGCGTTGGCCGGGCCCACCTGGTGGATCCAGCGCCGCACGATGAGATCGCAGTAGTGGGGGCTCACCTCCAGCGCAAAGCAGCGCCGCCCCTGCCGCTCGGCGGCGATCAGCTGGGTTCCCGAGCCCGCGAACGGCTCGTAGCAGACCTCACCCGGCTTGGTGTGCTGCTCGATGGGGATCTCGAACACCTCCAGCGGCTTGGGCGTCGGGTGGTCGGGGCGCGCGGGACCGTTGGCCAGGGTGTCGATGGGCCAAACCGTCGAGCGCATCTTGCCGGGTGCGCGCGGCGGCCGCTTCCCTTGCACCCAGCCGTAGAAGCACGGCTCGTGCTGCCAGGCGTAGTCGCTGCGGGTCAGCACCGGCCGGTTCTTCACCCAGATGATCTGGCAGTGCACGAACGCCCCGTGCTTGGTCCACGCCGCCTCCAGTAGCGACTGCCGCCGCGAGGCGTGCCAGCAGTACCACGCGGCCTTGGGCTGCAGCGCCTCTGCCACTGCGGCGGCGATGAAGCGGTCGTACAGCTCCGGGTTGGCATCCGCATCATCCCAGGTGACCCCGTAGGTGGCGCTCCAGTCCTTGTTCTTGGTCGACGGCTTCGGCGGGGCGCCGGCGGGCAGCTTCTTGCCCTTGCGCTGCCCCTTGCCGGGGTGGTTGGTGCCGTCGTACCCCACGAGGTAGGGCGGATCGGTGGCGAACAGCACCGCCTTCTGGCCGTTCATCACCTTCCGCACGGAAGCGGTGTCGGTGCAGTCACCGCACAACAGCCGGTGCTTGCCCAGCACAAGCACGTCGCCGAGCTTGGTCACCGCCGGCGCCTGCGGCTTGAAGGCACTGTCATGGTCGAAGTCCGCATCGTCGCCGTGGTTGCCCCCCGCGCCGGGCAGGGTGGCCAGCAGGGCGCTGACCTCATCCTCGCCGAACCCCGTCAGCGACAGGTCCAGGTCGGGTATCTGGCCAAGCTCTGCCAGCAACGCCGCCAGCTTGGGCTCGTCCCAGCCCCCTTGGATCTTGTTCAGGGCGAGGTTGAGGGCCTTCTCCCGCGCCGGGGTGAGGTGGACGACCACGACCTCGGCCGAGGTGTGACCCAGCTCGACCATCACCGCCAGGCGTTGGTGGCCGCCCACCACGTGGCCCGTGCGTTG
>JAUXUZ010000473.1 GCA_030680655.1 Phycisphaerales bacterium | reverse complement strand
AGCGGGCTGATGGTCGATTTGAGGATGATCTTGCCGCGCGGGCGGACCATGGCCATCGCCGTCGTCAGGCCCGTCGCTGTGCCGGTGCAGTCGACCACAACGTCCTGGTCCTGCCGCCGCCCGGCCTCGTCGATGTGCCGGTGCTTGATGCCCCAGCGCTCGCAGAGCCCGAACTTCTCGGGGTGCTTGCCGAGCAGGCGCACCGAAGCGTTCAGGCGCGCCATCACCTGCACCGTCAGCAGGCCGAGCTTGCCGTCGCCCAGAACGGTGATGTAGGGCTTCCCCTCGACCTTGAACATCTGCGCGGCGTGGAGCGCCCCGGCGAGTGGCTCGGCGAAGACGGCGTGGTCGTCGTCAACCCCGTTCGGGACCGCGTAGAGGTTGGTGAGAGGGATCGTGAAACGCTCGGCCATGACGCCGTCGCGCCCGCTTACGCCCAGCACCGTGCGGTGACGGCAGTGCGTGCTGAGGCCGCGCTTGCACATGTCGCAGTGACCGCAGACGATGTTGATCGAGCCGACGACGCGCTTTCCGACGAGGGCCTTCTTGTCGCGCAGATAGGCGGGGGCGTCGCCTGGGATGTTCACCGACTCAACCACACCGACAAACTCGTGCCCCATGACGCCGGCGAAGTCCGTGATGCCGCTGGCGATCTCGGTGTCGGACGAGCACACGCCGGTCAGGAGCGGGCGCACGATGGCCTCGCCGGGCGCGCAGACGGGCTCGCGCCACGCGCGGTCGAGAATCACAGACGAACCGTCAAAGCGGAGTGCGCGCAAAGAAACCTCCGGATGATCTTCTCTCCACACAGCGGGGCAGCCGTGGGGTATCGGCACGCGGCGGGCGTGAGTTGAGCGCGGTGAAGCACGAACTCCAGATGGCACGCGGTATCGCCGCCAGCGGCCAGAGCCGGGCGGTTCTCACGCGTCACGAGCGTGCCGAACCTCGGCAACGCGGGACAGCAGCGGGAGAATGTCGGAAGGGCGGGGAGCGCAGGAACGGACCCGATAATCAGGTACCCGGCGGGCGAAAGCCCACCGGCGTGCTCGACGCTTCGTTCGGCGGCCCGGGGACGAAGGGGATGTACTCCCAGAAGTACTGCCCACGGTGGAAGTTCGGGTAGAGGTACTTGCTCTGGCCGCTGAATGGAGCGGTCGTTGCTGCGGCCCAGTCCTGCCATCGCTTGGGCTCGTCTCCGGCATCGGTCCCGGTGAGCGTGCGGAGCGACTCGCGTGCGGTGCGTGACACGGCCAGGTCGTCGTCGTTGAGCGCGCCGATCAGCGCGGCCAAGACCCGCGGGTCAGCGTACTGGCCAAGCGCGCTCGCGGCCGCCTGTCGCACGTCGTGGTCAAGCTCGTGGGCGTCGTCAACCAGCGGGACAAGGTTGGGGATCACGGCCGGATTGTGCAGACGCTGAAGAGCACGGGTCGTGGTCTGGCGGACGCGCATGTCGTCGTGCTTGAGGAGCGGAACCAGCAGCAGCGCATCCTCGGGCGTTCCATGGAACGCGAGCGCTCGAGCGGCGACCGCCCTGACGCCCGCGTCTTCGTTCTCGTTCGCGACCATCTCGCGGTAGACGCGCATGTACACATCGGCGCCGCCCCACGGCGCGTTGCTGATCCACGTGACGCCCTTGTACCGCTTGTCGGCGTCGAACGGGTCGGCCATCATCCGGGCAGCCTCGGCCGGCGACGGCGGAGCAATCAGCGCCAGGATCCCGTTCTCTGACACTTTCTTGCGAGTCGATGCGTCGAGGCACCCTCCGGCACTGACGGCAGCGGCGGAGGCGAGCAGGAGCAGCAGTAGCGTCGCAATTCGGGGCATCGTGGGAGTGTACCGACTGACAGCGGCCTTGTCAGTGGGACGGGCCGCCGGGGGCCGACTCAGGGTCACGCATGGAGACTGGGGTTCCCAGGATCTCCGCGGCGATGATCGCCGACCGCCATTGCTGGGGCGTCGACGGCAGGACGTAGGCCGGCGTGGCAGCCACGATCGCCGGCTCCACGTTCGTCGATGCCTGCATCTTCGCAAGGCTGCGTTCGCGCTGGTAATAGGCCGCGTCGTGGCGGCTCTCCTGGCGTGACTGGAGTGATGAACGCACCTGCTGTGGGCGCGCGGGCGGCTGAGGCTGGCGCTGGGGGGGAGCGCTTCGAATCTGGGGCTGCGGACGGGGTGGCTGCGGCTTGTTCTGCCGCCGCTGCTCCTGCGAGCGCGGCTGGACGGGTCGAGCCTGCGCTGGACGCGGCTGGGGCGCCGCGGTAGGCCTAGACCCGTTGATCACAATGACGGGCCCGCCCGGCCAGAGTTCGCGGGTGATCGGACCGTTCCCACCGCCCCGCGCCTGCTGGGGTACTAGAGGCGGCTCGCTTCGCCCCGCGGCCTCTTGTTGCTGCGTTCGCAGTTGGCGGAGGGCCTCCTGCCGCTGGGCCAACGCCTCGGCCTCGTCACGCTGGGCCTGGCGCTGCTGCGCGGCCACTTGCTCGGCGAGCGGGTCACGCCCGGTGCGGAGGATCGTCTGCTGGCGTGCGGCCTCGGCCTGCTGGGCGTCCCTGATGACCTTCTTCCGCTGGTACGCTTTGAAAGCGGCCTGCAAGCCGCCGAGCAGCAGCAGGATCGCGTAGATCAGGATCGTGTACTTGCCGGGCATCGCGTGTGAGGATAGGTAACGTCGCCGGCGCTGGGCGTTGCTCTACCATCGCCCATGGTCGATCCGTTAATGGGGATGTGCCGGTTCGGTGACGAGACGCTGCCCGAGCCGCTGCCGCCCGAGCCGTTTGGGGTGCTTCTCGACTGGATGTCGCTCGCCGCTGGCAGCGGCGATGCCACGAAGAAAGTGCAACCCAACCCCAACGCCATGACGCTGGGCGTTGTTGACAGCGCCGGCGTGCCGAGCGTGCGTGTCATGCTCGCTCGTGGTGTGGACGTCGGGCGTGGGTTTGTCACCTTCTACACCAACTACAAGAGCGCAAAGGGGCGGGCGATCAGCGAGGCTCCGGGTGCCCCGATCGCGCTTGGGTTCTTCTGGGACGATCTGGACCGACAGGTCTGCATCAGAGGGCTGGCGGCACGGTCGCCCGAGCGCGAGAGCGACAGCTACTTCAACCACCGGCCGGTCGCTTCACGGATCGCGGCGTGGGCGAGCAACCAGAGCGAGCCGCTGACGTCGCGGGCCCAACTGCAGCAGCAGAACGAGGATGCGCAGGCTCGATTTGGCTATCGCGAAGGAATGAGCGCGGCGGCGGAGGCTGAGCTCGCCGTGCCACGCCCGCCCTGGTGGGGTGGTCTGAGGGTCTATGCGCAGAGCGTGCAGCTGTGGCGCGGGCACAGTAACCGGCTGCACGATCGGGCGGAGTGGACGCGCGAGCTGTCACCGGCGCAGGTGGACGGGGTCGCGGGGTTTGTGGGTGGGGCTTGGCGGGTGACGCGGTTGCAGCCGTGAAGTAGGGGAAGAGGTCGTATTGGTCCTATTGGACGTATAGGACCTATTTGCTGACAGACACCGTCAACGGCTTGCGGCGATACGCGAGGTTGCCGAGTTGGCCGCAGGCGG
>JAUXUZ010000472.1 GCA_030680655.1 Phycisphaerales bacterium | reverse complement strand
GCGCCGCCGGCGCGGACGTGCGGCACGTTGAACTGCCGGTCGGGCACACGCTGGCGCCGGGCGATCTGGCCGCGGCTCGCGCGTTCGTGCAGCGTGACGGCGGCGGCGCGTAACCGCTACTTGTCGTCCTTCGGCTCGGTGCCGATCTGCATGTGCACGCTCTGCCGCCAGGCAATATCGACATCGGCGAATGGGAGGCCCAGGCCCTCGCGCGAGGCCTCGTCGGCGGTCTTGCCCTGGAACAGCACGCGGAGAAAGGCGATACGCGCATCCGTGCCGTAGCGCAGGTCGATGAACGCCATCATGTGCTCACCCTGGGTGTAGACGTTGCTCATGAACTTCTTGAACTCGTCGGGGATCGGAAACGCTTCGATCTTGTCCCAGTCGGCCAGCCCGTCGCGCTTGGCCCAGTTGCGCACCGCGGCGTCGCGGCTGCGGGCGGGGTTGCGGCGGTACGGCGCAGCGGCAAAGTCGGCCGAGCCCTCCAGCACCCACCACGGCGCGTCGGTCGCCTTGGCGCCCATGTGGAACGTCACGCAGTGCCCATACTCGTGGGCGATGGTCTTCTTCAAGGCATCGTAGTTTGAACGGGCGAGGATCTTCATCGACTCCTTCGGCTCGTTCCAACCCCCGAGGCTATCGGTGTAGCTGAGCCATATCGACGCCTGCAGGTGCTGCATCGACTGGTAGAGCTTGATCGTCACCGGCCCGGGCGTGTCCATGTTGAAGTGCACATCCACCGTGGATCGGATCTCGGGCATGCCCGCGGCGATCGCCCCGGCCAGTTCCTTGTGGCGCGAGTTGCCGGGCTCAAAGAGCACGCGCACCCCGTTGAACGTACCCGAGGCCGGCACGACCACCCCTTCCCACTTCTCGCCCGCGTAGCGCCACGCGCCGCCCGCCCTGGCGTCGCGTGTGAACACCACCGGCATGGTGAGCGTTCGAGCCCGCGTCCAGCCCTTCATCTTCCACGTCATCTGCATGCGGAACTCGGCGCGGTCGTCGTCAAACACCGCGTCGATCGGCGCGCCCACATCCACCCACTCACGGTCGGTCCGAGGTGCCCTTCTCTCCGCGGGCGGAACGGGCTTGTCCGTCGGCACCGCGGGTTCGTGCTCGGGGGGTTCACCCGCGGGCTGCGCGGGCGCGGCTCCGGGCAGGCCCTTTGTGTCAACGATCGACAGCACGATCGACTCCGCGGGCACCCGCGCCAGGTCCTTCGCGAGATTCGCCTGTTCGGTAAAGAACACGTCGTCGGCGGGGTCCAGCAGCGCCGTGTACGCCTTGGCGTCACCCGCGAGCGTCGCCGCCTCCATCTTCCGCATCACCGCTTCGATCGCGGCCCGCTGATCGGCGCGGGTCACGCCCGGTTCGCCCGCCGCCACCCCGGCCAGCAAAAGCACAAACGGCACGGCGAATCGCGGGGTGATCATGGCCTGAGCATACCCGCCGCCTTCGCCGCATGCCCACGTGGACTCTCGCCGTTCTACTGCTGATCGGGTCGAGCGTCACCATGACGTTCGCCCGGAAGGGCCACTTCAAAGAGCGGTCGCGGCCGCCGGAGGTCGCGATCGGCGTGATATGCGGTGTGGGCATGCTTGGCAAAGTGGACTAACGCGCAAGCAACGGGCTAAGGCGAGGTACCCAGCACCGCACCACCCGCCGATAGGCCGCAAACTCCTCGCCGAACCGCTCGCTCAACTCGCGCTCCTCCTGCGGCCTCACCGCCACATGCCACAGCACCGCGCCACAGAGCGCGTACGCGATGACCACCCAGGAGCCAAGCCACAGTCCTGCGGCGACCGCCTGCAGCACACCCGCCAGCGCCATCGGGTTGCGGACCCAGCGGTACGGGCCGGTGACCACCAGCCGGCGCGCTGGGCTTGTCGGCAGCGGCGTACCGCGGCCGGCCGTGGCCATCGACCACCCGCTCGAGAGGCCGATGCAACTGGCTGCTGCGAAGATGGCGATACCCGCTGCACGCACGCCCGGCCCGCTCAGCGCTGCGGCGGAGAGCCCGAGCCACACCTCAACGCGGCGCAGCAACACCGGCACAATCAACAGAAAGAACGCCCAGAAGAACACGGTCTGCACGAGCGTGTGCGCCACGCACAGCCAGCGCGGCGCCTCCGCTGATCCGTCCGCACGCTCGGCCGCGACCGCGAGTGAGAGCGGGACCACCAGCACCGGCAGCATGAGCCCCGCGCCGGGCCACAGGCGCGGCTCGGCCACCGCCATGCCCGCGGCCAGCAGCGCGGCATAAATCGCCGCGCCGGCGTGCAGCCACAGCAAGGGTCTGGCCCAACGCTTCCGCCGGTAAAGCCCCCACAGCGCGAGCACACCCGAGGCAAGCAGGCTCGCCTCCGCCGCTGAGAGCGACCAGAGCGAAGAGGGCGGCGCTCCGGTCAGTGTGAACGATGCGCGGCTCTGCGGCATCAGCGCAAGCGCGGCCCAATAGCCCGCTACACCAAGCGACTCGATCGCCAGGTATGACAGCGCGAACGCTCTGGGCGCTCCGCCATCGAGCCGTCCGTTCACTTGGGCGATTCCGCCGGCGCCTTCTTCTCCTGCTCCTTCATCTGCCGGTACCGCTCGCGGTACTTCGCGGCCAGCACAGACTGCTTGGTGCTCAGGTCGATCTGCCTTCCATCGATGTACGCATCGAAGATCACGGTGCCGACCTCGAGGGGGTTGCCGTCGGTCACCAGCAGCGTTGCGCTCTTGCCCTGATCCAGCGAGCCGTAACGGTCCGCCACGCCGAGGATCTCGGCGGCCGAGAGCGTGACCGCTCGCAGCGCGGCCGCGGCGTCAAGGCCGTGGGCGGCCGCCATCGCCGCGGCGTATGGCAGGTTGCGCTCGTGGGGAGTCTCGTCACCGCTGGCGATGCAGAACCGCACGCCCGCCGCGGCCAGGCGCCGCGGGAGCGTGTAGTTCTCGTCGTAGGGCGAGTCGTCGCGGCGCGGCGGCGTCAGCACGTTCCGCACGATCACCGGGATGTTCTCCTCCTTCAGCAGTTGCGCGCACCGCCCGGCGTCGAGCCCGCCGACGATGACCACGCTGAGCTTGTACTGGCGCTTGAGCTCCGCCACGGCCATGATTTGGTCGTAGTCGTTGGCCTGGATGAACACCGGGAGCGGTGCGCGGCCGCGTGAAGCGTCGTCGGTGCGGGCGAACACCGCCCGCATCGACTCCCAGCGGATGTCCTTCACCTGCAGCGAGCCTGCGTTGTACGCAGCCGCCGTACGGAACGCCTCACGCACGCGCTCGAGGTTCGCGCGAACGTCCTTGAGCTGCTCTTCCTCGGGGCGCTCCATCCACGAGGCTCGCACCACTCTCATCAGCGGCCACTCGACCATCAGCCCGGCATCGGCCTTGATGGCCATCTCCTCGCTCGTCCAGCCGTCAAGGCGGATCACGCCCGCACGCCCGGAGATCAGCCCGCCGATTGGAAACGCGCCCGCCAGCAGCACACCGTTGGCCCTGGTCACCGGCAGCAACCACGAGTCGGGGTTGACGGTGACGGTCGCGCGGGCCTCTGGCGTGATCGTGCCGGTCTCCCGCTCGTCGGTCGACGGGCGGATCGCGCCGATCTCGCTCATGCCCAGCTGCGTGTAGGCGGCGATCAGGCCGGGGTAGACGTGCCGGCCCGTGCCGTCGATCACGCGGGTGCCGGGCCCGGGCTCCGCCTTTCCGGGCCCGATCTGGGTGATCGAGCCGCGATCAAAGACCACGAAGCCGTCGAACGCCTCGCCCGACACCGGGTGCACGCGGGCGTTGACGATCGCCACCGGCTGCGACTGGGCCGGCGCCTTGATGCCAAGGTCCTGCGCCACCGCCGCGGCCGGCACAAGGCCGCCCACCAGCAGCGCGGGCCAGATGCACGCCGCCGAAAACACTTGATTGATCGCTCGCTTGTTCACCGGTCGCTCCTGCTATCAAGGTCGTCGCACCCGCACGCGCCCGCGCCGCCCCGTGCGGCCTCGTCTTCTGAGCTGCCTCGGCGCACCATGTCCAGGGCCCGGTCGATGCGCCGCTGGGTGGCGTCGTGCAGCACCTGCTCCAGCACGTTGGGTGGCCTGCGCCGGCCGGCCGGCCTGGTGCCGCCCGGCGCTTCGCCCGCTCCAGCCGCCGCGTCGGGCTTCGCCTCCGGCTTGCCGCTCTTCTCCGCGAGCGCATTCTGGATGAGGCGCTGCCGCTCCTTGCCGTCGCGCTCGCGGAGCTGCGCATCGTCTTCGAGTGAGAAGAGCTGGCGGCCGTCAACAAAGGTGCGTTCGCACCGGCTCATCGCGCTCAGCGGCGATCCGCTCCAGACCGCGATGTCGGCGTCCTTGCCCACCTCGATCGAGCCGACCTGCCCGTCGATACGCAGCTGCTTCGCCGGGTTGATGGTCACGAACTTCAGAGCCTCTTCTTCGCTCACTGTGTAACCGCCGTCGGCGAGCCGGCTGTACTTGTGGCCCTTCGCCGCCTCGACGTTGAGCCGCCGGGCCATCCCGTCGTCGTCGGAGTTGAAGCTCACCACCACGCCCTGCTCGAACATGATCGGCCCGCCCTGAGGGATCGCGTCTTGCACCTCGATCTTGTACGCCCACCAGTCGGAGAAGCACGAGCCACCGCCGGACGTGTCACGCACGATGTCGGCGACCTTGTACCCCTCCAGGATGTGCTGGTACGTGCCGAGCTTGAAGCCGAACTCCTCCGACATGCGGCCGAGCATCAGCACCTCGTCCTGCCGGTAGCTGTGGCAGTGGATCAGCCGCTTCCCTTCGAGGATCTCGCCCAGCGCCTCAAGCTCAAGGTCGCGCCGGAACGCCGGGCCGCCGGCCTGCTTCGCCGCCAGGTACGCCCTCGCCGCCGTGAAACGGTCGCGGAGGAGCGTCTCAACACCCATGCGCGACTGCGGGTAGCGCCAGCCTTCCTGCGAACTGTTGCCACCCTTGACGTTCTCTCCGAGAGCAAACTTGATGCCCGGGATCGCCCCGGCCAGGTGCATCTGCACCGGCTCGCTGACGCCCCAGCGGTTCTTGTTCACCTGGTTCTGGCCGCCGATCGGGTTCGCCGATCCGTGCAGGTTGTTCACCGCCGTCACACCGCCGGCGAGCTGCCTGTACCAGCTGATCGAGTCGGGGTTGGTCACGTCGCCGATCCGCACCTCGGCCGTCACGGCCTGCCCCCCCTCGTTCACGCCGCGGCTGATGCCCGTGTGGCTGTGGCAGTCGATGATGCCGGGGGTGATGTGCTTGCCGCGACAGTCAACCACCAGCACACCCTCGGCCGCGACGACGGCGCTCCCGATGCCCTTGCCGATGGCCGTGATCTTGCCGTCGTGAACAACGATGTCGCAATCTTCGATCCGCCCTGCGGGTCCGCTGGTCCAGACCGTTCCGCCGATGAGCGCGATGGTCTTGTACTGCTGGGGGAGCGCCTCCCGCGCAAAGGGCCCAAACGGCAGGCCCGTCAGCTTCTCGGGCACATCGACCGGCGCTTCATCGTCGTCGCTCTTCCAGCGTTCGGCCTTGTACGGGTGCTTGCTGCCGTCTGGCAGAAGGCCCTCGCCGGTGAGCGTCGGCGGCTCCCCCTCCATCTTCAGCGTGTCGCGCGAGTCGCCCTCCATGCCGAGCTTCTTCAGCGGGTGCTTGAAGGTGACCACGCCGTCGGCCAGCGTCACCTCTTCTGCGTCGATCACCGTCGCCTCGCCCTTCTCCTTGGTGAACGTCAGCTTGAGCTTCAGCCCGTCGACGGTGTGGCTGAACTCCATCTTCAGCTGGTCCTTGTCCTTGGCGGCCTTGGGCTTGCCCTCAAACTCGCTGACGCGCCACGCGCCGATCCACTCACTCTCGGGCAAGCGCCGCGCTAACCACGTGAACGGCTCGCCGGTCGAGCGCGTGCCGTCGCCCTTGATCACAACCGCGCGACCCCTCGCGTCGCGCTCGGTCACGAGCCCCGCCTGCGTGAACACGCCGCTCGGGCCGCCGATCGCGTCGTGGTCGAAGACGTAGCTGATCCGGTCGTCCATCACCACCACGCTCTTGGCCTTGGTCGACTTCTCTTTCCAGACCGGCGCGGCCGCGGCGGGCTTGTCCGCCTCACCGGCGGGGGGCGCTGCATCACCCGGCTTGGGTGCATCGGGCGCCTGTCCTTCCGGCTTCACGTCACCCGGCGCGTCGGGCTTTGCCGCGTCTGGTGCTGGCACAGCGGGCTTGGGCTCTTCCTTCGTTGCCCGGCGAACGGTCACGCCGCCGTCGGCATCGATCGTCAGGTAGCGGCGCACCTCACCTGGCGGAACAGGCTCGATCGTCAGCTCGTAAACCCCCTCCACCTTCGCCGCGGGCGCGTTGATCATGTGCCGCACGCCGTCGCAGTAGACGTCCAGCAGCTTGGTCTTCTTGTCGAGATAGGGACCATCGGCCACAATGAAGCTCGCCGCCTTGCCCGGCGTGATCGTGCCGACCTTGTCCCCAATCCCCAGCAGCGCCGCGGGTGTCACCGTCAGTGCCGCGATCGCATCGCGCTCGCTCAGCCCATGCCGCACCGCCTGGCGCAGGTTCTCCCGGAACTTTGCGCGGTCCTTCACCTTTGACGACGTGAGGGAAAACTCCACTCCTGCCGCCTTTACCCGCCGGGGGTTCGTCGGCGCCTGCTCCCACGACATCAGCTCGCGCAGCTCCACGTTCGCCGCGTCACCGATCCCCGACACGCGCGGCTTCTCAAGGAAGTTCAGCGGCAAGACGATCGGCGTGCCGTGGGCCGCGACCGCCTGCAGCCGCTTGTACTCCGTGCCGTTGCCGACCACCACAGCCTCTCGCTTGAACTCATCGGCGATCGCCCAGCCGCGGAGCATCTCCAGCTCGTCACCCACAGAGAAGAGCAGCGGCGGCGTCTTCTGGGCACCCGCGGCCGTCGCGAGCGCGTCGAGGCAGCTCTCTGTGCCACCATCTTGCCCGCCGGCGAGGCGGGCCTGGCGGTACTCGGCGTCGATCAGCGTCTGGCGGATCAACGCGATCGCGCCCATCTGGCTGCTGGGATACCCGCCCCACCGCCCGTCGGCGCCGCCCGGCGCATCGCCGGTTCCCTCGAAGCCCACTGTCTGGAAGGTCAACTCGTTGTACACCGCCGGGCGTGACTCCGCCTGGTCGCCGTCGGGCTTCGCAAGGCTCACCGCCGCGCCGCTCCCGCGGAACACCCCACCCTTGGGCGAAAGCCCCGCCGCGACGAACCCCAGCTTCCGCAGCGAGTCGGCCGTTCCTTCGTCGATCCCCTTCCCGTCGAGCGCTCGCCGCTGCGGCATGACGTGGTAATTCCAGTGCGCCCCCTTGCCCGCGGGATCGGGGCGCGCCGCTTCGACCTCGACGAACGGATCGACAAACCCCGGGTAGATGAACAGGCCGCGGGCATCGACAACCTTTGCACCAGCCGGTGCTTCACCGCCCTCGGTGACGCTCACGATCAACCCGCCGCGGACCACCAGCGTCGCATTGCTCACGGTTGTGTCGGGGTCCACCCGCACCGTTGCGCCGGTGAAGGCCACGAAACGCTCGCCGACTCCACCCACGCGGTTGGGCGGTGAGGCGAGCACATCGACGGGCAAGCCGCTGGCGGGCTGCCCGAGAACGACCAACACCGCTCCGACTGTCGCGGCCAGGGCCGCACAAAGCTGACTGATTCGCATCCAGCGAGTCTACCGGATTTCGGGGCCAGCCGTCCATTCGAAGCCAGCGGCGGAGGCGGCTATTCGCCCGCCTCAACCGCCGCGACCGCCCGGACGGCGTGCTCCTCCCCCGCCAGCACCGAGCGGTACACCGTCACGACCCTACCCGATGGCCCGATCACGATCGTCCCGCGACCCGGCAGCAGGCCCAACACCCGCCGCCGGACACCGAACATGCGTGCCAGCGAGCCGTCGGCGTCACTCAACAAGGGGTACGGCAGCGCGTGCCGGTCGGCGAACGCCCGGTGGCTCTCCCGGTCCCCGCCGCTCACACCCAGAACGGTGGCCCCCAGCGCGAGCAAGCGCGGAGTGAGGTCGCGGAACGCGCAGGCTTGACGGGTGCAGACGGGGGAGAAGTCGCGGGGGTAAAAGAAGAGCACAACCCATCGTCCCGCCAACTCATCGAGCCGCCACACCCGCCCGCTCTGGTCGGTCCGCTCGAAATCGGGCGCTTTGTCACCTTCACGGAGTGCCGGGCGCACGGGTCTCTCCTGAGGTGTTCCTCTCGACCTCCGGTGAATCGCTCTCGCCAACGGGCTTGAGCCCGCCGCTCCACCGGCTGCCCGAGAGCGGAGGCGGCGGCACCTCCTCCCAACTCACACCGGCTCCGCCCAGCACCGTGCCCGTCGCCACCGCGAGGTCAACCAGCGCGATGCGGTAGTCGCCGATCGCTACTACCTCAGCACTCTGCGCATCGGCGAGGCTGGTCGACGCGTCGAGCACATCCGTGCTCGTGCGCGAGCCGCGGTCGAACTGACGGCTCTCGGCCTCGAGCGTCCGCGTGGCCAGCAGCGACGCCAGCTGCGCAGCGGCGATCCGCTGCCACGCGCTCACGACACGATCGACCGCATCGAGGACCTCCTGCTTGACCGTCTCGCGCCGGCTCTCCAGCGAGGCGAGCGTTCTCATCCGCACGAGGATCGCGCGGCGCAGGCCCGCCTCGGCGCCGTCGTTGCCCAGGGGGATCTGCCCCTCCAGGCCGACACTGCCGCTCTGGAAGCGGTGACGCACAACCTGGTGCACCGACCGCGCGAACTCATCCCTGGCCCCGCTCACGTCGTACTGGGCCAGCAGGTTGATAAGCGGGCGCGTCGCGTCGCTTGCGAGGTCGATGTTCAGCGAGTCGCTGAGCACCTGCAGCTCGCTCTGGAGCAGCTCCATCCGGTTCGCGTCGGCCAGTCGGAGCAGCTCCGCGGGCGGGAACTCGTACGCCCAGAGCTCCGGCTCGGTGACGGGAACGATGAGGGCGGTGTCATCAACGGGCGTTGCAGGGTCGCCCGCCAGCCGCTTGAGCGCCCGCTGCTGAACCAGCACGGCCGTCTCGGCGCGGATCACCCCTTCAACCCGTGACGCAACACCGCTCTGCGCCCTGGTCACTTCGATCTCGGCCGCGTCGCCGGCGTCCGCCCGGCGCTGGGCCCGTGCCTGGAGCGTGCGCGCAAGCTCGAACTGCTGCTTCTGCACCTCAAGCTGCTGGCGCGCCGAGACGAGCCGCCAGTACGCCCGCTCAACCTCGGCGAGGATGCCCGTGATCTGCAGGCGCGTGCCGGCCGAGGCGATGTCCGCCTGGTACCCGGCGATCTTGATGCTGGCCGTGTTCACGTCGCGCCCTGCGCCGCGCATCAGCGGCAACGAGAGCGACGACGACACGCGCGTGGTGTAGGTGTCACCGAACGACACGAAGGGGTTGACCGCCTGCGTGAACTCGCCCGACATGCCGACGGTCAGCGTTCCACCCGTCCGCAGCGGGATGTCCAGCGCTGCGCCCGCGTTAATACCCTTCACCTGCGTGACGGCGGTGCTGTTGGTGCTGGGCCGGTCGGTCTTGAACGCGCCGACGCTCGGCCTGAACACCGCGTCAAACTTCGCGCGTTCCTGGGCTTCTGACTGGCGGGCCACCGCCGGATCGATCAGCGAGACCTTCAAATCGAGGTTGTTCGCCACCGCGAGCGCCCGCGCCCGCTCGAGCGACCACTCCACCCTGGTCATTCCCTGCGCGCCAGCCTCGGCCGAGCGGTCGTCGACCTGTTTCGCCGCACGCGCCACCAGCGCCTCGGGGGACTGGTCCTCCACCGGGAGCGGGGCCTTGCGGAACTTCTCGATCTCCAGCGCCGGCGCGCTCTGCACGCGCTGCGCAGGCAGCCGCCGGGCGGTGTCGCCCTCGCGCTCGCCGAACACCGCCATCGGGTCGGCGCAACCCCCCCCCGCGGCCATCAGCAGGGCCGCAGCCCCCGTTGCAACCAGTCTGCCTTGCGCGCCGCCCATTCAAGCTCCTCACACCGTTCTGCCTGACCGCCGACCCGCCGCGATCACTCGTGGCGCAGGGCCACGATCGGGTCCAGCCGTGCCGCTTTGATCGCCGGGAACATCCCGAAGATAATCCCCACCGCCGCCGAGAAGACCACCGAGACCAGGATCGTCCACGGCGGCACGCTCAGGTACTCGCTCATGCCCGGCAGCGCCGCCTTGCCAAGCGCGACCATGCCGCCGCCGGTCACCACGCCCACCACGCCGCCGATCAGGCACAGCACCGTCGCCTCCACCAGGAACTGCAGCAGGATCACGCCCGGGCGGGCCCCTACCGCCTTGCGGAGGCCGATCTCGCGTGTGCGCTCGCTCACGCTCACCAGCATGATGTTCATGATCCCCACGCCGCCCACCAGGAGGCTCACCGCGACAAGGCCCAGCGCCACCCCGGTGATCACCCCGCTGACAGCCTGGAACTGCTCGATCGCGCTCTGAACGGTGTGGATCTGGAACGTGCTCGGGTCGTCGCCCGAGAGGCCCCGCGACCGGCGCAGGATCGCGGTGATCTCGGCCTTGGCCTCGTCGGCCTGCTCGGTGCCCTTGAGCTGCGCCAGCGCAAAGTCCACGTACAGGCGCGGGCGCATCGCCACCGCCGTGCTCACGGGCACGTAGACCTCGGTGCGGGTCTCGCCCCCTCCCGGGAACATCGCCGCCATCTCCTTGGTCTCGACCACGCCGACGATCAGGAACCGCCGGTTGTTGATCAGCAGCGTGTCGCCCGTCGGGTCGGCGCGGAGCTCAAGCTCGGCGATCGCCTTGTCGTTGATCAGGCAGACGTTGCGCATCTCGTCAACATCAACCTTGATGAACGGGCGCCCGATCGTCACCACACGCTTCTCGATCTCGTGCCAGTCGGACCAGATGCCGGTGACCGTCACGCCGTCGCGCGAAACCTCGCCCGCGCGGACCTGCCCGGTCACGAAGTACATCGGCGTGATCGCGTCGATCGTCTGCGCGTTGTTCTTGAGGTACTCGATCTCCGTCAGCTTGAGCGCCACCTCGCTCCATCGGATGCGCCCGCGCATCGGGCGCGGGACGTCGCCGGTCATGAACACCTTGCGCGGGCCGAAGGTGTCGAGCTGGTGCAGCACGTACCCCTTCAGCGCCTGCGTCGCCGTGCCCGTCAGGATCACCGCGCCGACGCCGATGATGATGCCCAGCGTCGTCAGCAGCGCGCGGAACTTGTTGCCGGTGAGCTGGACAAGGGCGAGCGCCACGGTCTGAAAGAGCAGCCGCACAAGGATCACGGGCCCACCCCCCCGCCGGCCCGTTGGCCGGCGGCAGGAGCAACGGTGCCGCCCCGCTCGCTCTCGCCCGAAGCGGCCCGCGCCGCCTGCATCGCCATCCGCTCGAGGTAATCGCGGTGCATCGGGTCGCTCGCGGTCGGGTGGTCGCTCACCACGATGCCGTCGCGCAGCCGGACGATCCGCTCGGCGTGCCCGGCGATGTCCTCCTCGTGGGTCACCACCACGATCGTCTGGCCCTGCTTGTGCACGTCCTTGAAGAGGTTGATGATCTCCTCGCTGGTCTTGCTGTCGAGGTTGCCCGTCGGCTCGTCGGCCAGGATCATCGCCGGCTCGTTCACCAGCGCCCGCGCCACCGCGACGCGCTGCCGCTGACCGCCCGAGAGCTGGCTGGGCCGGTGGTGCATGCGGTCGCCCAGGCCGACGCGCTCCAGCGCGAGCTTCGCCCGCTTGCTCGCCCCCCAGAACAGCCGCGCCGAGTAGGCCAGCGGCAGCTGCACGTTCTCCAGCGCCGTCGATCGCGCCAGCAACTCGAACGTCTGAAAGACAAACCCGATCTCTTTGTTGCGGACCTGCGCCAGCGCCGCCGCGCCGAGCCGGTCGGTGCGCCGGCCGCTCAGTTCGTACATCCCCTTGCTCGGCTGATCGAGGCACCCCAGGATGTTCATGAGCGTGCTCTTGCCCGAGCCGCTCGCGCCCATG
Source organism: Phycisphaerales bacterium (assembly GCA_030680655.1). Lineage (GTDB taxonomy): Bacteria > Planctomycetota > Phycisphaerae > Phycisphaerales > UBA1924 > JAJTGZ01. Next base: position 24,902 of record JAUXUZ010000472.1, on the reverse strand, counting down.
ATCGCCACGAACTCTCCGCGCGCGATGTCGAGGCTCACGCCGCGCAGCGCGTGCACGCTCTCGCTCCCCACCTGGTAGAGCTTGTGGATGCCCCGCAGGCGGATCGTCCCCTTGCCGGGCACAACCCTGGCCGGAGTAGACGTGGGCGTGCCTGTCACTTTGCGCCCCAGCCGCCGGACTCGCCCGCCTTGCGCCCGACGAGGTTGCCGCGCGCGTCCTTTGTCCCCTCTTCGACAACCTCCTGATCGGCTTTCAACTCTGTCAAGGCCCGGTACGGCCCCACCACCACCATCTGCCCCTCGGTCAGGCCCTTCTCGATCAGCGTGCTCGTCAGGTCGCTCGCGCCAGTTTTGACGGGCACAACCTTCACCTTGCCGTTTTCAACCACGAACACCACGCGCGCCACCGTCTTGCCCGGCTCCACCAGCGACTTCTCTCGCACATCCTTCGGAAGGTCGTCGAGCTTGCGGTCCTGCACCGCCTGGCTCGGCACCCTCAGCACCTGCGCGAACGTCTCCACCTCGATATCGGTGCTCGCCGTCAGGCCGCTGCCGAGCGTCAGCCCGTCGGGCTTCACCAGCGCGATCTCAACCTCGAAGTACATCGTCATGTCCGAGCCGACCACCTTCTTCAACCCCACGCGCTCGACCGTGCCCAGCAGGCGCTGCGTCCGGTAGGCCGTCGTGGTCACAACCGCCCGCTGACCGCCCTTGATCGGCGCGATGTTCACCTCGTCCACCCGGGCCCTCACCATCATGTCGGAGAGGTCGGCGATCTCCATGATCACACTCGACGCGTTGTTGAGCGTCCCCAGCACGACCGTCTCTCCCACCTCCGCGTTCAGCTTGATGACGATCCCGTCGATCGGGCTGGTGATCGTCGTGTTCTCCAGGTCCTTCTGCGCGCGGGTGATCGTCGCCTTCGCCTGCTCGATCCCCTGCCGCGAAGCCATCACCCGCGCAGTCGCCTGCGCGAACGCCGACTCCGCACGCTCAACCTCCGCGCGCGTGTAATCCTGAGGCAGGCTCTTCACCCGCTCCAGGTTCTGGCCGCTCTGAACCGCCTCCGCCTCCGCGCCCTTGAGCGCCGCCTCCTGCTGACGCATCCCCGCCTGCGCCGCCTCCAGCGCCGCGGCCAGGTCGCGACCGTCCAGCCGCACGACCACCTCGCCCTTCTTGACGACGCTCCCCTCCCGGAATGGCAACGCCACCACCTTGGCCAGCACCTGCGCCGAAACCAGCACCTTCGTCCGCGGCTCGACCACGCCGGGGCTGCTCACGGTCCTGACCAGGTTCCCGCGGGCGACCGCTTCGATCCGAACTTCCAAGGGTTTTACCCGGGGCTGAAGGCTGTTGAGCCACTCACGCCCGCTCGTGCTGAGCAGCCCGATGCCCGCCACCGTCGCGAGCCCGATGACCACAACCGCGATTGTCACGATCCACGCCGTTTTTCCCACGCCGACCTCCAACCCACTACGCAATCAAGCGGTTGAGCGATTCCACCTACACTAGGGGTCGGCCGCGGCCGGGCCGCCACGGCCACTTCACACTACCTGTACCGGGCCAACAGGCACTGGTCGCGTTACCTGAATGGCCTTGGCCACCTGGGCGTAGAGCCAGCCGCACCCTTTCGCCAGCCACAGGGCGCCGGTAAAGATCGCAAGGCCCAGCACCATGCTCAGCAGGCCGAGCAACGGGGGCACACGCCCGCCCTGCCAAGGCCCAAGGTGGAACCCGTTCCCGTCCTCAAACCACTGATCGGGCATGAACAACTCGGCGATCGGCAGGAACAGCAGCGACTTCGCCAGGGCCGCGAGTGAGAAGAAGACGGTGAACAGCAGCACCGCCACGGGGAAGTTGCCGATCAGGAACGCGACGCTCAGCCAGCTCCGCCCGTCCTTGAGCCACAGGCCGATCCGCCCCCAGAATGACGCCATCCCCGTGCCCGCCACCGGCGCTGTCCGGCGCGGCATCCGCACGCCCGTTGTGACCTCGATCAACCGCCCGTGCGCGAGCGAGACCACGCGGCAGAACCCAAGCAGGCCCACCAGCAGCGGGAAACCGATGATCATCGCCATCGTGCCCAGCGCCAGCGACCCCCACGCGGTGACCACGACGAAGTACGCGATCGCAAGGAAGAACCCAAAGACGAACAACGCCATGGAACCCCATGCGTACCGATCCGCCCAGATTCCAAGCACCGGCACAGCGCGGAAGCCTGTCAGGGGTGTTTCGGCTCGAGTCGGAGCCACCCCACCGGAGACACTCTGCATCGGCACCACGATCGGCGTTGGTTGACGGCCCTTGCCCCGCCCCCGTTCCGCAGCGACGTACGCACAGACCACATCGGCCGCCTCACCAAACTCAGCAACCGCCCGATGCGCTGGCACACCCTCACTTACCGCGTTCCACAGGTGCTGCTCCGCGTCGGCGAGCATGTCGTTGACCATGGCCGCATCCATGCCGGCCGCGGCGACCGCCAACTGCGACAGGTAATAGCTGATCACCTGGGTGGGCGTTCCACCGGCAGTCTCCGCTGCGCGAGGGGGGAGCGGGTCCGGCGAAGCGGAAACGGTCATGGAATTCCTCCGAGAAGTTCGTCCACCTGCCCACGGACGGACCGCCAGCTGGCGATCCAGCCGCCCAACGTGTCCCGGCCCGCCGGTGTGATGGTGAAACACCGACGGGCCGGTCCCTGGGTCGATGGCACGAGTGTGCTGGTCACCAGGCCCTCAGCCTCCATGGTTCGGAGGATGGGGTACAAGGTGCCGTGCTTGACCCCCACGCCGTGTGGGGAGGCGTGGGAGAGCGATCGCGCAATCTCGTAGCCGTGGACGGGGCTCGAGGCCTTTGCGATCGTGGCAAGCACAACCAGCCACGTGGTACCTACCGCCAGGTCACGTTGGGCTTTTTCGTTGATGGAATCGGCCAAAGGGCCGCTGCTGAGGTCAGAATCGGGGGCGGACTCGTTCACGGCACAATTCTACATCAGACACAGTAGTGTGTCAAGCACCATACTGACGAATGACCAGAATCTCTACGAATCTCGCCCTTTGTGGTCGCCTGGTCCGGAAACGCGCGGTAGATTCTGCATTATGCCTTGGAGGTGTTGCCCATGTGGGTGCCCTCCCAGGCGAAGCTGAGGAGGGTTCACGATGAAATACGCACTGCTGGCCACCGCCGTCGTCGCCTGCGCCGGTTCCTTGTGCTCGGCCCAAACCTGGACCGTGACGCTCGATGGGCTGTCTGAGGTTCCGCCGAACGCGAGCCCCGCGACCGGGTTTGCGATCTTGAACTACAACGCCGGGACCAACATCTTCGACTGGGACATTCAGTGGTCGGGGCTGGTCGGGACCTACACCGCCTCGCACTTCCACATCGCCCCTGCCGGAACAAACGGCCCGGTTTCGATCGGCTTCGCCCAGACTGGAACAAACGCGGCGGTCGGATCTGCCACGCCCAGCGCCGCGTTTGTCTCCGCCCTGATGGCCAACAACGTCTACATCAACATCCATACCAACACTTTCCCCGGCGGTGAGATCCGCGGCCAGGTTCCCACGCCCGGCGCGGCTGCGCTGTTCGCGGTCGCCGGCGCTGCGGCTCTGCGTCGTCGCCGCTAAAGCATGGCCGAACGAAGTTCCAAGACCCCCGGCCGGTGCCGGGGGTTTTTTACTTGGGCGCTGGATACGCTGCGGGCGTGAACCATTACCACATGTGGTGCAACCTGAAGGACGGGCGCAAGGACCTTGAGTTTGCCGGCGCGGTCGAGGCGTACCTGGATTTCCTGAAGGGGCAGGGCAAGATCGAGCGCTGGACGCTGGAGCGCCGGAAATTCGGCTTCGGGCCGGCGGGGCTCGGCGAGTTCCACATCGTCGTCAGCACCGACGATCTGGCGCAGCTCGACGCGGCGTTTAGCACGGTGGCGACGCGCACGGGCGAAGTTGAGCGGCTCCACGCGCCGGTCTACTCGGCGGTGACGGACTTCGTCAGCGCGCTCTACCGCGACTTCCCAGATCCGGAGCGTTCGCCAGTTCCTTGATGCTCAGACCTTCTTGCCGCGGAGTGTGGGGTTCACCACCCCTTTGCACGCGGCGACCCCGGCGTTTGACGCGGTGACCTCTGAGAGCGTTGTCGAACCGAACTCCTTCTCGACCAGGTCCATCGCGTTGTCGAGCCGGTGGTGCATCGGGCAGAGCTTGATGTGCGCGGGGTTGCCCAGGGGGCAGCGGCGGATGCGCTTGAGCGGGTCAACAGCGTTGACGACGTCGAGCATCGAGATCTTGCCCGCCGGGCGGGCCAGCGTGAAGCCACCGTTCGGCCCGCGCTGCGAAACGATCAATTCGGCAACGACCAGGTCGCGCAGCACTTTCGAGAGGTACCCCTGCGGCACCTTGGTGTGCAGGGCGATCGTCTCGCTGTTGGCCGTGCTTTCGGGCGGCAGGCCCGCCAGGTGCACCATCGCTCTGAGCGCGTACTCGATCGTCTGTGAAATCACGAACGCCTCCTGGGTGATCGATCGGGAAACACCCGATTGCGGATGAGGATATCCGGCATCTTCGACACCGCTAGACCTCCCGGGCGCTCACGGCGACGCGCCGATCCCCTGGCGCTCACGGTGGACCGCATCTCTGGCGGCCGGGAGGTCAGCCTCCTGGACAACCTTCCCTCCCCACCGGGCCTGCGCCGCCTGGGCGGCGCTGCTGGTTGCGAAGGCGACGATCCCCGACGCCATCGGCGTTCTGACGTGCTCGCCATCGGTCAGGAGGAACCACGACGACGACGACGACGCCCAACTTCGCTCGCTGTAGTCACGCACGAACGACTCGACCGTTTGAAGTGAACCGGCGTGCTCGCTCGCATAGTCGAGCATGCACCCGATGTCGTCGAACAGCGCGTGCTCCCGCACGCCCTCGCGCTCGACCAGCGTGGCGCTGGCGCACGCGTCCTCGCTGATGATCATCCCGCACTCTGCACACATGTCGCGCCCGAGGCGCAGCTCAGGAGGGCCCGTAAGTGGCGCCCGCTGGCAGGACGGGATCGCGATCGCGGCGAGCAGGACAGCCGTACAGCCGGTGCGTTTCATACCGGTGACCTCCTTGAGAAGACCGCGGCGGCGACCGCGAGGGGCACGACCGACCACAGCGCCAGGCACAGACCGAAGATCGCGTGGAGGCGTCCACCGAACTCCTCACTGGCGTACAGACCCGCCGGTCCGAGCACGTCGAGGTTCGCGTCCACCGCGTGGAGCGACCACATCTTGAACACCTGCAGCGGGTTGACGAGGCTGAGCGCCAGGAGTTGCTCGACCCGCAGGCGCATCGCGACCGTGCCCGCCATGAGGCCCAGATCGGTCACGAACACCAGCGTGAGCCAGAGGAACACGGCGGCGCCGACGGCGGCGGAGGCCTTACGGGCCAGCACGGAGAGAAGCACCCCGACGCTCAGGGTGGAGAGCGCAAGGCCCATCGAGAGGCCGATCAACCACACAAGGCTCGCGACGCGCGTCCCCTCGCCCTTGAACGAGAGCACGGCCGCGCACACGCCAAAGCCCACGCACAGGCTGGCGAACAACGCCGCGGCGAGCCCGAGGTACTTGCCCAGCAGCAGCTCGATGCGCGACACCGGCTGCGCCAGCAGGTACGCGAGCATCCCGCGCTCGCGGTCCGAGGCGATCGAGGCTGCACCCGCCGTCAGGGCCATCAGCGGCACGATCAGCAGCACCAAGTTGATCAGCCCGGCGGTCGTACGACCGAACCCGGCCAGGCCGGACCCGCCCGAACCTGCGGCCGACACGTAGGACACCCCCAGCCCGAGCACCGCGAACGCGAGGGTGTACAGGACAAACCAGCGGCTCCGTACCGCTTCGCGCAGCTCACGCTGAGCGACCGTTGCGAGGTTCGACCCGAAGCTCGGCGGCGTCGCCGTCCGCACAGCGCCGGCTGCAATCGTGGCGTTCATGAGTGGACCTCCGTGTGCGCGTGCCCGGGCGTGCTGCGCGCCGTGAGAAGCTCGAAGTCATCGATCGCGATGCTCGCATCGGCCAGCAGACGGAACGGGGCGGCCTTGTGCTCGGACCGGACCGGCACGAGCAGGCCAACGCCGTTGTGGCGCGGCGCGAAGCCGCCGCTCCTGAGCACCGCCGCGGCCGAATCGCGAGCATCGGCACGGATCGTCAGGTGCAGCGTGCTGTCAGCGCCGAGGTGACCGCTGAAGTCGCTCGCCCGCGTCACGGTCTCGATCTTCCCCCGCTCGAGAACAACAACCCGTTCGGCGAGCGCGGCAATCTCCTCAACCCTGTGCGAGGCGAACAACAGCGTGCGCCCCGTGCCCGACAGACGCGACAGCAGCGAGACGAACTCGCCCCGGCCGCACGCGTCGAGGCTCGCGGTGACCTCGTCGAGCACCAGCACCGGCGGATCGCCAAGCATCGCGACGGCGAGCGCCAGCCGCTGCTTCATCCCGCCCGAGAGTTCGCGGATGCGCTTGCGCCCCTGGCCGGGCAGCCCGACCCCGACCAACACGGCATCAACCGACCGCGGCGCGATGCCCTTGAGCCGGGCGAAGTAGCGGACGGCCTCGTCGACGCGCAGGTCGTCGTAGAAGCCCAGCTCCTGCGGGACGTAGCCGATCAGCATGCGCGCGTGCTTGCCGGCCCGGAGAACGTCGTGGCCGCCAACGGTGATCCGCCCGTCGAAGCGCAGCAGCCCCAGCACGCAGCGGAGCAGCGTCGATTTGCCGGCACCGTTGGCGCCCCAGAAGGCAACGCTGCCACCGCCGAGCACGTCGAGCGAGACGTCGGTGAGTACCGTCGAGCGACCGAACCGTTTAGTAACACCCTGGATGCTGATCACTTTGGACCTCCGAATCTCCCGCCCGCGGCACCCACGATCGCGCCGCCGCTCAGCAGCAGCCCGACGGCGAGCGCGCCGAGTGAAGCGGCGGAAGGGGTTGACGCGTAGACGTCCGCCGGAAGGGGCACGGGGCGCATCAGCGGGACCTCGTCGATGAACTTGGGTTCCGGACGGACCGACGGCAGGGCACGCCCGACGAACTCGACGGCCTGCTGCGCGGGGCTGAAGAGGAAGAGCCGCAGTTTCGGCTCGCGGTCCACCATGTTCTCAAAGAGCGTCCACGACTCGTGGATGAAGTCGCCGACGCCGTCGCCGTTCTGGTCGTACCCGGTGTAGTCGCTCCAGTAGTTGCCGCGCTCACCCTTCCAGAAGCGGTTCGCTTCCAGCGACCCCCGCCCGGCGACGGAAACCTGATCGATGTTGTCGATGAAGTTGTTTTCGTACAGCTCGTTGTTGCGCGCCGACGGCAGGAAGGTGAAGCCGATGTCGTTGTAGGCGATCGTGTTGCGGTGGAAGTCGCCCGGCTGCGCCGCGGTGAACGGCGACCCGTCGATGTAGACGCCGACGCGGTTGGCCGAGATGCGGTTCCCCGTCACGGTGAAGCGGTCGGTCTCCTTGAGCCCGATGCCGTAGCCGCTCGGCCCGCGGTTGCGGTAGAGCGTGTTGCCGCTGATGTTCACGCCGGAGGTGTACATCAGGTAGATGCCGACCGAGTTGTTGGCAAAGAGGTTGTTCTCGATCGTCACGCCGTCGCTGAACATCAGGTGCAGCCCGTAGCGGCAGTCGCGCCCGGTGTTGCCACGGACGGTGATGCCCTTGGAGTACCAGAGGATCGAGTCGCGCCCGTCGTGCACGGTGTTGTTCTCGATCAGCGCTCCGTCGCACCGCCAGAGCCGCAGCCCGTCGCCGCGCCGCGCGATGTCCAGTTTCTTGCCGCCGATGCGGTTCCCCCGCACGACGCTGCCGGGCGCTTCGCGCAGGTCGATGCCAAAGAGCACATCCTCGAGCGTGTTGTCCTCGATCACCGCCCCCGCGGCTGTGGCCCGCACCGCGGCGTTCTCCTGGTCAAGGTCGATGCCCGTCCCTCGGATCGTGAACCCCCGCAGCACCACGCCGGGGGCGACGATCTCGATGATGTCACCGCTGCCGCCGCCGTCGATCACCGGGCCACCCCGCCCGACAAGGCGGATGGAGCGGTCGATGCGGATGTGCTCGCGGTAGATGCCGGGCCCGATCTCCACGGTGTCACCGTCGCGGGCGGCCGCGATCCGCATGCCGATCACGCCGGTGTTGACCGGGCCAGCAGCGGCCTGGCGCTTCGCCGGGGCCGCCGTGTGCGGGTCGGGCTCCGCCGCGCAGGGGAGTGCCGGGGACAACCCCACGGCAACGATCAGGATGGAGAGGCGCGTGCTCACTGGCTCGATGTTCCTTTGCGGGCCTTCAGGGCGAGCGGCCGGTAGGCGTGCCGGTGAAACACGAAGCCGACGATGGTCATGACCGAGCACCCAAACGCCAGCCAGAGCCCCCACCCCATGTACGAGTAGGTGTGGAACTGCCCGATCCCGCCGTCACCAAGGACGGTCGGCGTGAACGGCTTGACAGCCGCCGAGAGCGGCGCCGACGGATCGAGGTTCTGCCCGAACGTCGTCAGCCAGAACCGAAGGTCAAGGAGGAAGCCGGCGGGGAAAAGCACCGCCGGAACCGCCAGGAGCACCGCCCACTTGCTGTGCACGAAGGCCGCGCCCTCAACCAGGAGGACCATCGCGATCATCACCCACACAGCGGAGGCCCGCTCAAACGCCGCGGCCTGTTCGATCGGGCGCATCCCGATGTAGTGGTTCAGGCCGTCGATCTCCTTCACGTCACCCTCAAGGTGGTTGACGTACGCGGTGATCTGCAGGCCCTTGGGGTACTGCGGCGCGTCGAGCTCCATGTGCCAGTACGGCAGGAAGATCGAGACCAGCAGCATCAGGCGGGCCAGCATGAACACAACCGTCGGCGTGGCGTAGCGGAGCTTGTGAGCGCGGAGCTCTTCAACGGGCACGCGCGGGCCGATCAGCGTGGTTGTCAGTCTTCTCATCATGCTGGGCACAGGCGGCTCCAATCTCCAGACGCGTCGCGGACGGCGCGCCCGGTCAATCGCCGGCCCGGGGCGTTAGCCCCCGGCCGGCGCAACGGTTACTTAACGGTCGCTGCGTCAGCCGTCCCCTTGGACGCCGGCTTGACGTGCAGGTAGCCCATCATCTCAAGGTGAAGGGCCGAGCAGAACTCGGTGCAGTAGAACGGGTACGTCCCCGCCCTGTCGGCGATGAAGCGGAACTCGGTGTACTCACCCGGCTCCATCGAGAGGTTGATGTTGTAGCCGCCGATGCAGAACCCGTGCGTCGCGTCGACGGTCGTCTCGTTCACGACGATGCGCCAGGTGACCTCGTCGCCCTCGTTGACCATGACGTGCTCGGGCGTGAAGTGGCTGCGCACGGCGGTCATCTTCACGAGCACCTTGTTGCCCTGGCGTGTCACGCCCTCGTCGCCCTTCTTGGGGGCGTTGGGGTCGAGCGACTGCGTGTGCGGGTTCCAGCCGACCTCGGGGTAAACGCCCCAGCTCTTGAGCTTGTCAGCCTTGATCATCTGGCAGTAGTGCGGCTCACCCACGCCGATGGGCAGGTCGTAGAGCACGGGCATCGTCGTGCCGGGGCTCTCGATGTCCAGCAGCTGGAAGTTCTGTGGCATCAGCGGGCCCGTCTGCACGAAACGGTCGACCGACCACTTGTTCATCGCGATGAGGTACTTGCCGTCGGGGCTCACGGTGTCGCCCTCGGCGGTGCACAGGTGCCCGATGTTGTACTGGACCGGCGTCTTGGCGACCAGCTTCCACGGCTGCTCGCTATGCTTGTCGGCGTACTCGCCGCCGAGGCTCCAGCGCGCCACCGCCGAGTCAAGGAACAGCGAGGTGTACGCGTACCCCTTGTCGTCAAACTGCGTGTGCAGCGGCCCAAGGCCGACCTCGACCTGCGCCTCCATGACGGCGTCGAAGCTCAGGATCGGCACGCCGTACTCGTCGGTGCCGGTGTACTTCTTCTCCGCGATCGCCTTCTTGATGCGGTCGATCGAGTAGACGGTCACGTGGGGGTCGAGCTTCCCTGCGACGACCATGTACTGGCCGTTGGGCGTCACGTCAACGCCGTGGGGGCTCTTCGGCTCGGGCGCGAAGTAGAGCAGGCCCTCGGCGATGCTCGTGTCCATCATGATCACCGGGAAGCCGTTGATCACCTTGACCTTGCCTTCGTTGAAGACCTTCTCCGCTTTCTTCCAGTCGATGATGTGCAGGTAGTCCATGTCGCGCTTGCTGGCGCCGGCCTCAAAGGGCGGCTTCCCGTCCTCGACGCCTCCCGTTGCCATCTCGGTGTTGAACGAGTTGATGAAGAAGTACCCGTCGCTGGCGCCCTTGCCCGCATCGGCCAGGTCCTGCCAGTACGGGGGCAGCTCCATCGCGAACGACTTGGTCGTATCGATCCGCCCCTTGGCGCGGTCGAACTTCCACATCGTGACCATGCCGCGGTACGACTTCTTGTAGTCCTCTGGCGGGGCGTAGCCGTACCCCAGCACGGTCCCGTACTGGCCGCCCTCGATCACGTAGTCGGTGTTGGGTGTGACGAACGCGGCGCCGTGGTCGCTGATCGTCAGCGGGTTCTTCACGATCTGCTTGGTCTCCCAGTCGCGCAGGTCGATCACGCCGAGCCGCGCGTTCGCCTTGTCGCCGATGAAGAGGAACTGGCCGTCGTAATCGCCCGCGGTCTCCGACAGCGCAGGGTGGTGCGTGTCGCCCCAGGGGACGGACTTGCCGTTGATCATCAGCCGCTCCTGCACCGGGTCGTCGAGCCCGGAGAAGCCGTAGCCCTGCCACGACTCGGGTGTGAAGACCGCGATCGACCGCAGCAACCGCATGCTCGGAACGCCGATCGCAAACACCTGGCCGCTCTGGCCGCCGGAGGAGAAGAGCACGTACTCGTCCAGACGGCCGCTGGGGGTGTAGGTCTTGCTGGCGGCCACCAGATCGTCAATGTTCAGCTTGCGGTCGTTGGCAATCTTGGTCAGCTGGGCCGTTTGCTCGGGCGTCAGCACGAGCGGTTTCTGCTCCTGGGTCGTTCGCCTGCGGCGGCTGTCCTGTGCCTGAGCGCTGGTCGCGACCGTCTGCAGCGCGAGCCCGCACAGCAGCACCATCGCCAGCGGGCAGGCCCGTCCACGGGTTCTTGTCACACTTGTACCCTTCATCGCCGAATCTCCTTTTGAGCGGGACAAACGGCCCGCTCCTGTTGCGGATCACTTGCCGGGCAACGGCTGCCCCGCGTCTGTCTTGGTCTTGGGCGGTTGGAGCGTGCGCATGTACGCGATCACATCCAGCATGTTGTCCTCGGTCATCGCCGGATTGCCGCCCTTGGGTGGCATCGCGATCCCCGTCGTGTTCCCGGGCTCACTCGGGCCGCGCCCGCGCTTGATGAACGCCAGCATGGTGTCTTCGTCGCTGCTGCGCACAAACTCGCTTGTGGTGAGGTCCTTGCCCAGGCCTTTGAGGCCCTTCGCCGCCGGGCCGTGGCAGGCGGCGCACGTTGACGCGTAGATCTTCTTGCCGCTGGCGATGTACCCGGCCAGCTCGGCGTCGCCGCCCGCGGCCGCGAGCGCCTCGGCCTTCTCGTCCTGCGTCACCGCGGCGACGACGATGGGCGGCGGCGGCGGGAGCGGGGGCAGCTCCGGCATCCGGCGCGGGTCCTGCAGCCCGCGCATGTACACGGCAGCGCGGGCAAGGTCCTCGTCGGTCAGCAGCGCGTTCCCGCCGCGCGGGGGCATCGCGATCTTGGTTGTGTTCAGCGGGTCGGTCGCTTCGCGCCCCTTTGCGACAAACGCCACAAGCTCGGCGTCACTCCTGGCAAGAACGAAGTCGCTGCGAACGAGGTCCTTGCCCAGCCCCTGCTTACCGCTGCCGGTGCTGCCGTGGCACGCGGCACAGGACCGTTCGAAGACCTCGTGCCCGCGAGCCGCCAGAGCCACATCGAGCACCGCGCCCGGCTCCTGCGCGGCGAGCGTCGGGTGAATCGCCAGCTCCGGTCGCGGTGTAAGCCAGTTGGAGACCCGCACCCCACCGAGCAGGGCCAGCCCCCATACCGCCACCGAAACCACGATCACTATCGCCGAGACCGCGAGAGCCAGCGAGTCACTCTCGCCGCCCGGGCTGGTGCCCGTCGCGGATGGGGCGTGATTGACGTTTGGCCTGCTGGTGTCCATCGAACACACTCCGAAGACGGGTTCAAAGCCAGATATCTGGACCCATTACTATATATATCGACCATGTCGACCGTAGTCAAATACCAATCACGAGAAACTCCCGTGGCGACGCGACAAAGACAGAAGCAGACGCGTACAACGTACGAACAACCGGGTCTTTCTGCGCAAAGACCGCCCTGCCGGAATGCTCGGCTGATTGCAGAAACGCCTGAGCTCGGTACTGACCGGGTGCAGTCCCACCGACTGGCGGCCGCGGGCGTGGTCGTCGTCAGACGCCCAGCTTCTCAGCCAGGAACGCCTCGACCTTGTCGATGTTCATGCGTTGCTGCTGGCCGGTGTCGCGGTCGCGCACGGTGACGGTCTGGTCGGCCTTGGTGTCGCCGTCGATGGTGAAGCAGTAGGGGCAGCCGGCTTCGTCCATGCGGGCGTAGCGCTTGCCGATCGACTGCTTCGCGTCGTTCTCGATCAGGCCGATGCGCCCGAAGCGGGCGAAGAGCTTGTCGTAGAGCGCGTCGGCGATCTCCGGAAGCCCGTCCTTGTCCATCAGCGGGAAGACCGCGGCCTTGATGGGCGCGATACGCGGGTGGAGCTTGAGGAACTCGGGGCTGGGGCGCGCTGAGTCAACCGTGTACGCCTCGCAGATCAGCGCGAGCGCGCCGCGGTCGAGGCCCGCGGCGGGCTCGATGCAGTGGGGCATGTAGCGCTCGCCCTTCTTGCCGCCGTTGGGGAGCGTCTCGCCGCGGGTGGTGTCGAAGTAGTCGAGCTTGTTGCGGCTGTGGGTCTGGTGCTGGGTGAGGTCGTAGTCGCCGCGGTGGGCGATGCCCTCGAGCTCGCCGAAGCCGGGAGCGGTGAAGGGGAACCTGTACTCAACGTCGCTGGTGCCCTTTGAGTAGAACGAGAGTTCGTCCTTCTCGTGCTCGCGGAGGATGAGGTTCTCGCCGGCGAGACCGATCGATTTCCACCACTCCATGCGGAAGTCGCGCCAGAACTTGTACCATTCAAGGCTCTCGTCGGGGTGACAGAAGAACTCGAGCTCGGCCTGTTCGAACTCACGCGAGCGGAACGTGAAGTTGCGAGGAGTAATCTCGTTACGGAAGCTCTTCCCGGTGTTGCCGATGCCGAAAGGCACCTTAATCCGCGTGGTGTCAACCACGTTTTTGAACTGAACGAACACACCCTGCGCCGTTTCGGGGCGCAGGTACACCTTGTTGTCCTCCGACTGCGTCAGGCCCGCATACGTCTCAAACATCAGCTTGAAGGCCGCGGGCGTGCCGAGGACGTCCCCGCATCGCGGGCAAGGGTCCTGCAGGCCGGTCGCGTTGAGCTGGGCAGTTGCGAGGTGCCGAATAATCTCGACGACGTCTGGAGGAGCTGTTGGCTGCCCGTTGATGCGCGTCGCGAGGAACGAGAGGACCACTTCGGGGTTTTTGACGAGTGCAAGATTTGGTGCTTGCTTACGACCCTTGCTGCGGGCCCATTTCAGAAGCTTGGAAGCGTCTATCGCCGGCGTCTTGGTGTCTTCAAGCGCAGGTTCAAATTCCTGAATGAGCGAAGCGAACCACTCGGAACCAGTGGTGATGATGTCCCACAACTGGTCAGCCCGAACAAAGTGACCGCAACCAGGGCACTTGCGCATCGGATCAGCGAACCCGGCAAGGTGCCCGCTCGCCTCCCACACCTTCGGATGTTGGATGATGCACGTCTCCACCGGCACGCACTTGACGCGCTCGCCGTTTGGGCCCTTGCGCCCCCAGCAGGGGTTCATGATCATGTCCTGCCACCAGGCGTCGCGCAGGTTCTTCTTCAGCTGCGCGCCCAGCGGGCCGTAATCCCAGAAGCCGTTGATGCCGCCGTAGATCTCCGACGCCTGGTAGACAAAGCCGCGCCGCTTGCAGAGCGACATGATGGCGTCCATGGACTTGGCTGTTGACACGTGGCGTACTCCGGGGGAAATGGCCAGCATAGTACGGAGCGCGCAGGCACAAAGCCCGCGTTGGCGGGCTCTGCCTGGTGCTCGGTTTGGTGCCTGATTCTCGCGGTCGGGGCGCATCCGCCGCCGCACTCTGGCGCGGCTTTGCAAGCCGGGGCAACGGGCTCAACCGGTCTGGTTGACGAGCTGGCCGATCAGGGAGTTGTTGAAGGTGGAGTTCAGCCCGGCGGCCGCCGAAACGCTCGCCATCATGCTCTCGTTGAACGCGGCGGCGTCTTTGTAGACGCCCTTGAAGAGCCCCGAGTTGCCCGACTGCATGATCGACATGAAGAACGAGCTGTCGATCGCGGTCTTTGAGAAGTCAACGGTGTCGGTCGGGCTGGCGCCGCTGAAGAACGAGAGGTTTTGCAGGGTGGCGGCCTTGGACTGGGCCATGAAGGCCTTGACCATCGAGCTCGAGGCGGTGGACGAACTGAAGAACGGGTTGATAGAAGACATAGTGGGCTCCGTAAGCCCCCCGGGCCGCGTGAGCGGGCCGGGGAGGGTGAAAGCACTTTGCGGGGCGTGGTTAACCCAGCAGGTTCAGGCCCAGGCCCGTGCCGTAGCGGTTGAACTCGACCATGCGGAATTGCTGCTTAGTCGTGCCGCCCGTGGTGACCCCCAGTGCGGCGCGGAGCGCCGAGCTGTTGTTGCTGGCCAGCACCTTGCTGTCGGAACCGTGGATCGTGAGCATGCCGTTGCCCTCGATCGTGAACGAGATCTTGGCGTCGCCCGAACCGATCACGCCGGACAGCTTGTCCTTGTCGATCGTCATCGTGCCGGCGTAGCCGTTGAAGGAGATGTTGAGTTCGTCGCCGTCCTTGGCCGCGAACTTGCCGTCGGCGCCCATCAGCTTGGTCATAAACAGCTTGGCGTTCGTGTAGCCGGCGGAGTTGTACTTGTCATCGTCGAGGGTCTTGAGGACAGCGACAGCCGTGGCCTCAATGGCCGAGGTGCTCGATGAGCCGGACGTACCTGAGGTGCCTGAAGGTTCGGTCGTGCTCGCAGGTTCGGTCGGGGCTTCCACGGCCTGGAGGTTGCCACTAAGGAGCTGCTTGAGCTGATCGAACTCCTTCGATTCGATATCGCCATTGCTGGCGTTGATCATCACCGCACCGTCGGCGGCGATCTCGAAGGAGTAGCTGCCGCTGGAGACCTCAACCGTGCCCACCAGCTTGTTCCCCTCCTGCGTGATCGTTCCGGCGAGGTCCCGCACTTTGAAGTCCGACGTACCGTCACCGCGGTCGGCGATGGACCCGCCGGCATCGGTCACGAAGGAGCTGAACGCACTCTGAACCGCAGAGAGGTCCGCCGCTTCCGACGGCTCCTCCACGGTTGCGGCCTCGTCGGCAGGTGCGTCCTCGGTGACTACGTCCGAACCGGTGGGGCCGGGGTTGCCGGTCCACTGGTACTTCTTGTAGTTGGTGCTCGACGCGGGGCCGCTGACCTTGGAGTTGGTGTTCTGGAACGAGGCGCCGGGGTCGCTCGACGCTTCCTTCTTTGCCGCGAGCGACTTGAGGATGTCGGCGGCTTTCTCGTAGGAGCCGAGGCCCCTGGTCGACCCCTCGCCCAGCTGGCTCTGCTTGTTCTTGAGGAACGTCGCGGCGGCCGCGCTGTAGAGACCCTTGAGGGGGTTCAGGCCGCCGGCGCCGCCGCTGCTGCTGCTGAACCTGTCCTTCTGAGACATACCCAGGGCTGACATGATCTGCGCCTGGTTCCTCGCCAGGATGCTGTCGCGGGTAGACGCGTCGAGCTGAAGGCCGTTGCGGGGCTGGTTGTTTGACGTGTTGGACGAAAGACCGCTTGTGCTGCTCATGGTGATTGCTCCTCCGATGCGCAACCTTCCAATACACATGGAGTGAGGGGCAACCGACCGTTCGATCTTCACTGTTAACCTGTAACGCCTGCGCGGAACGCTGCCGCGGGGCATCGAAACAGGGTGCATCGGGCTGATAACCACGGTGACCCACGGCCGCGCGCCGCACCGGCGGCAGCGGCGGCAGCGCTGCGCGGCCGAGGGCCGCTCACACGGCGCGGATGCAGATGGTGTCGTTCTGGCCGCCGAAACCGGCGGAGTTGTTCAGGCAGACCCTCACACCACCGACCGGGTTGAGGTCGCGGGCGACGTTTGGCACGTGGTCGAGGTCGCAGAGCGGGTCGGGGTGGTGCAGGTTGATCGTCGGCGGCACCCAGCCGGTGCGGATGGCCTGTACGCAGACGATGGCCCCCGCCGCGCCCGCAGCCTGAATCAGGTGGCCCAGCATGCTCTTGACGCTCGAGAACGGCACCGAGGGCGCCAGGGGTCCGAAGACTGCTTTGACGGCGGCGGTCTCGAGCTTGTCGTTCTCTTTGGTGCCGGTGCCGTGTGCGCAGAAGTAGTGGACGCTCGAGCGCCCGCCGGCGCCAGGCTCGCGCGGGTCGACGCCCGCCTGGCGCAGCGCCGCCTTGATGCTCTCCTGCGCGCCGCGGTGCTCGGGGGCGATGTCGGTGATGCGGAACGCATCGGCGGTGCTGCCGTACCCGGCGACCTCGGCCAGGGGCGTGGCGCCGCGCGCTTTGGCGTGGTCCTCGCTCTCGAGCACGACCATCGCCGCGCCTTCACCCATCACGAAGCCGTCGCGGGTGGCGTCGAAGGGGCGGGCCGCCGTCTGCGGGTCGTCGCGGCGCTGGCTCATGGCAGTGAGGCGGATGAAGCCGGTCATGCCCAGGGGGTGGATCATCGAGTGGGCGCCGCCGGCGAGCATCACATCGGCATCGCCGCGGCGGATGAGCTCCAGCGCCTCACCGATCGCCTGCGTGCTGGCGGCGCAGGCCGTCATGCAGTTGCTCGCCGGCCCGCGGATGCCCAGGTCCCACGCGACGTGGCTCACCGTGAGGTTGGGCTCCTGCTCCGTCTCGCACGGCACGGTCAGGCGCTGCAGGGCCGCCTGGGCGAAGGGCTTGCCCTCGACGCGCCGGGTCTGCTCGTTCCAACCCGCAAGGTGCGAGGCGGAGTAGTTGGCGAAGTCCATCGCACCCTCGCCCGCGCCGAGGTAGATCCCGAAGCGACGCGGGTTGAACGAGCCGCTCTTGTCAAGCCCGGCCTGACGCACGGCCTGACGCGCTGCGGCCAGCGCGAACTTCGAGCTCATCGTCGCGTCGGCGTGGGACTCGGCATCGCCGGCGGGCATGAAGTTCTTCAGGTTGAACCCCTTCACCTGCGAGGCGAAGTTCGTGCGGAACGAGCGGGCGTCGAAGCGCTCGACCGCGCCCATGCCGCACTGCCCTTTCAGCAGCGCATCCCACACCGTGAGCACGTCGTGCCCCAGCGGGGTGATCCAACCCATGCCCGTGATGACAACCTTGCGGCTCATCGCTCTGCTGCCCTCGCTGGTGCCTTGCCGGTCAATGCAGGTTCCCGTCAAAGTCGCCGGCGGGCGCATCGCCTTCGCCCTGCAGACCCTTGATCTTGTCGGGGTTCAGCACGCGCACCAGACCGTCCTTCATCAGCCGCCCGCCGAAGTTGAGGATCAGGCCCAGGTCAACGTCCGCGGCCTTGAGCTTGGCGCGGAGCTGCAGCCGCTGCCACGAGTCGACCTCGCCCGGCTGGCTCAGGACCTCAATGAGGAACCGGCCGTCAACGTACAGGTCCGTCCCCGTTGATCCGACAGCGTGGTCCTTGAACTTTACGGGGAAGGAGACCCCGGCCTCAAAGGCGATGCCCTGGGTCGCGAACTCCTTCTTCAGCGCTTCGATGTAGACCGCCTTGTCGTGGCCCTGGCCCATCGTCACGTGCACATCGCGCGCGCAGCCGATGACCTTGTGCGAGACGGCCGTGAGCGCTGGGTCGAGCTCCGAGAGCGGCACGCCGCGCCTGCCTCCCCCTCCGGGTCCGCTGCCTGATGAAGGTCCGGTGCGCCTGCGTTCGTCGTACATGCGAAGTCTCCTGTAGAAGCTGTGAGCGGTCACTGAACCGGGAACGGGTGAACAGCCAGCGGCCGGCCGGCTTGATTATTGGAGCCCTGGGTCTGACAGCACCGCCGCGGCGTTCTGCCCGCCCAGGCTCGACGTCGCCACCAGCACGTGCTTGATCTTCATGGCGGCAGAATCCCCCTTTGCGCCCGCCAGCACCGGGCTCCCGGCGTTCAGCCGCGCTGGCACGCGCTGGTGCCTGACGCACAGCGCACCCGCCGCGGCCAGCAGGCTGGCGTTGCCCGCCATGGTGTTGCCGATGGCCGCCCCCAGCGTGACGACCGGCAGCGTCGCGGCCTTTGCGCCGAACACCGCGCTCACCGCGCCGGCCTCGGCGAGGTCAATGCCCGCGACGCCCGTTCCCATCAGCACCAGCGCGTCGATGTCGGCGGGGGTCAGGCCAGCATCATCCAGCGCGTTCTCGATCGCGGCCTGCAGGCCAAGGTCGGGCTGTCCGTCGCCCTCGTACGGCCGACGCGCGGAATGACCCGCGCCGGTCCCGCTGATGCGTGCATACACCGGCACGCCGCGCCGGGCGGCCGAGGCCGCCTCTTCAAGGATGAGGATCGCGCCCCCTTCCGCGGGTGCGCCGCACGCGCCCGCCGGATCGAACGCCTTCACGCACTGGCCCCCGCTGGTCGCCTCGCCGGTGCCGGCCGTTCCCAGCCGCCCCGCGTACTGCGTGCGCACCATGCCCATCAGGCTCAGCTTGCTCTCGGCCGATCCGCTGAAGCAGATGTCCGCAGCGCCGCGTTCGATGACGCGCGCGCTCTC
The DNA here is from genome assembly GCA_030680655.1 of Phycisphaerales bacterium. Classification (GTDB taxonomy): domain Bacteria; phylum Planctomycetota; class Phycisphaerae; order Phycisphaerales; family UBA1924; genus JAJTGZ01. Next base: position 6,078 of record JAUXUZ010000472.1, on the reverse strand, counting down.
GGCCACGCTCAGGAGGCCCGACGCTTCGGCGCAGGTGATCGTGTTGCTCGGGCCCTCGCACCCGTGGATGATCGTGACGTGGCACGCCAGCATGTTGGGGAGGTACTTGAGCATCCACAGGGGCGTGAGGTTCTCCATCCCGCGCGAGCCCCAGGCCGACAGGTCGACCGCCCCATCCTCGCCGCGGGCGGTTGCGAACGCCGCGGTCAGCTCGTCGCTCTCGGCGGAGATCAAGCCCGCGCCGATGTGGCAGCCCATCCGCGCGCCCGGGTAGGTGGTTGGATCGGTCGAGTCTTCAGCCAACGTGCCGCGCGTCACCAGCTTCGCGTCCTCGCACGCTTCCTTCGCGGCGCCCACCGCCAGCTCGATGTCACGGGCCATCACCTTGACCGCTTTGCGGTAGTGCTTGGGGACCGAGTCCTTGGCCGAGAAACCGGTGACCTCACCCCCCAGCCTGCACGCGAACCCCGAAGGGTCGAAGCGGGTGATCGGCACCACCGCCGACTTGCCCTCCACAAGCCCCTGCCAGAACGCCGCAGCGCCCGCCCCAAAGGGTGAGACAACGCCGAGACCGGTGATAACGACAGAGCGGGCCATGGGGATGCAGGGTAGGAAAGGGGGAATGGGGAGAGCCGTCTACGCTCCCCGCGTGTCTGACCTGTGGGCCCAGCGCCGGCATCAGCGTGTCAGAGCGGTTGAGCCGCTGGCGGTCCGCATGCGCCCGCGCACCCTCGACGAGTTCGCCGGGCAGCAGCACATCCTCGGCGAGGGGAAGCTCCTCCGCCGCATGATCGCCGCCGACAAGCTCACCAGCCTGCTCCTGTACGGCCCTCCCGGCACGGGCAAGACCACCCTCGCCGAGGTCATCGCCCGCGTGATGGGCCGGCCCGTCGAGCGAGAGAACGCCTCGAGCGTCGGCGTCGCGCGCATCCGCGAGATCATCGCGCAGGCGGAGCGCCGCATCGGCGACGGCTCGGCGCAGGGTGACGCCGGGAAATCGACGATCCTCTTCCTTGACGAGATCCACCGCTTCTCCAAGTCGCAGCAGGATGTGCTGCTGGGCGAGGTGGAGCGCGGCGTGATCATCCTCGTCGGCGCTACAACCGAGAACCCGCTCTTCGCCGTCAATTCTGCGCTGGTGAGCCGCAGCACGCTGCTGCGCTTTGAACCCCTGACCGAAGAGGACATCACCGGGCTGCTGCGGCGCGCGATCGGCGACAAGGAACGCGGGTACGGCAACCTCTCTATCCGGGCCGACGACGAAGCCCTCGCCGTCTGGGCACGGCTGTGCGACGGCGACGCCCGGCGCGCGCTCACAGCGCTTGAGGTCGCGGTGCTGAGCTCTGCGCCTTCGGGTACCACCTCGCTCCGCGAGGTGAACACACAAGACTCCACGCGGAGCGTGGAGGTACCCATCCACCTCACCCGCGCCGTCGCCGAAGAGTCCATCCAGCAGAAGGCCGCGGTCTACGACGGCTCGGGCGACGAGCACTACGACACCATCTCGGCGATGATCAAGTCCGTCCGCGGCAGCGACCCCGACGCCGCCGTCTACTGGATGGCCCGCATGCTCGACGCAGGCGAGGACCCGCGTTTCATTGCCCGCCGGCTGGCCATTCTCGCCTCTGAGGACATCGGCAACGCCGACCCCCGCGGCATCATGGTGGCCGAGGCGGCGTGGTCGCTCACCGAACGCGTCGGCATGCCCGAGTGCCGCATCATCCTGAGCCAGTGCGCGATCTACCTCGCCCTGGCACCCAAGAGCAACGCCAGCTACCTCGCCATCGACGAAGCGATGGCCGACGTCAAGCAGGGGCGCACCGTGGCCGTGCCGGTGCACATCAAAGACGGCAACGTCCGCAAGTCGCACCAGAAGGGGGGCTCGGGCAAGGGTGAGGGGTACCGGTACGCCCACGATGCACAGACCGGTGGCGCCGCCGGCGAAGTCGGCGGCGTGACGAGCCAGGACTACCTCGGCGTCAGCAGGCGTTACTACAGGCCGACCGAGCGCGGTGTCGAAAAACTCCTCAAGGAGCGCCTCGACGCCGTGCGTGCCGAGCGCGACCGCCTCCGCGGTGGAGTTGCCCCCGATGAACCGCAAGCCTGACCCCGAAGCCGTCAAGGCCGCGCTCCGCACGAAGGTGCGCGCTGCACTTGCGGCCATGACGCCGCAGCAGAAGGCGGCCGAATCGACCGACATCTGCGCGAAGATAATCAAACTCGACCTCTACGAGCGCGCTCGCGTGGTGCTGCTCTTTGCCCCCCTCGACGGCGAGCCCCGCATCGAGCCCGTTGCCAAGCACGCGCTCGCCCGCGGCAAGACCCTGCTGCTGCCGCGCGTCAACTGGAACGAGCGGTCGATGGTCGGCGCCCTGGTGCAGGACTGGCCGGGCGACCTGGTGAAAGACCACCGGGGCCTGACCGTGCCCCGCGACGATGCGCTGGTCTACGACGCCTCGTCGATCCACCTTGTTGTGGTGCCCGGGGTGGCGTTCTCGCCCACGGGCGTGCGATTGGGGCGCGGCGGCGGTTTTTATGACCGCTACCTTGCCCAGATACCGATCCACCACCGCATCGGGGTCTGCTACCGGTGCCAGCGGGTCGATGAGGTCCCGCTGCTGCCGCACGATGAAGTGGTCTCGGAAGTTGTGTTTGCCCCCGAGGCGCGTTCGTAGACGGGGATGGCCCTTGCATCACCGGTTGGTACTTCCGTGCAGCCGGGGCGCCGCCGTTTGATCCCGCACCGCTCGATCAGAGCCGCCCGGGCCGTCTTTAGGTTCTTCCAAGGGCAAAATCTACGTTCTACCCTCCCACGCGGCCGATCAGGGTGGGATCGACCGACTCGGGGCGATGGAACGCCCGCGCTGTCGAACGACCCTTCATGGAGGCCTCAATGGCTCTTCCCTCGCAGACGTCCCGCGCCGAGACCTGGCGCTCATCCGGCTCGTCGGGCTCATCACCGTTGGGCGCTCTGGTCGCCCTGGTGCGCAGGCACAAGCCGGTCTTTGCCGCCGGATTGGCGCTGGCCGTGGCCGTCGGCGCCTGGTTCTACTTCCGGGCAGGCTCGGGCACACCCGCCACAGTCAACGGGGCACAGCCGCCGTCTGACACGTTTATCCCCGCCGACCAGCCGCCCGATGTTGCCGCCAAGCCGCTGGGCCAGGCTCAGCCGGCGCCTGCCAACATCTCGATGCGCACGCTCAACGAGCCTGCGCTTGCGCCCAAGCCCGCGCCGGGCGCATCGCTGGACGACCTGCTCGCCCAGTCGGGCACGCAGACACCCCCTCCGGCGACTCCCGTTGCGCCCGTCGTCGGCGGGCAGCCCGCCGCCGCGGTGCCTCCTTCTCCGGCCGCCGCGATGCCGTCGGCCGACCCGCTCAACGATCCCAAGTCTGGGTTCGCCCCCACCAGCGGCGGCAACGTGCAGGGGCTGGTTGATCAGGCGGCCCAGTTGATCCAGCAGAACCGCCCGGTCGAGGCACGCACGCTGCTCAACGATGCGCTGATGAACCCGGCGCTCGGCTTTGAGTCGCGGAGCACCCTCCGCGCTCAGATCGCCAAGGTCAACGAGACGCTCTTCTTCTCCCCCACCGCCTTCAAGGGTGACCCGCTCACCGACGTGCACGCGGTGACCAGCGGCGAGACGCTCGGGCGCATCGTCCGCAAGGAGGGCCTGCCGATCGACTGGCGTCTGCTGGTGCGCATCAACAAGATGCCCAGCGAGAACGCGCTGCGGATCGGGCAGAAGCTCAAGATCGTCCGCCAGCCGATGCACGCGGTGGTGCACAAGAACAGCTACCGCATGGACGTCTACGCCGGCCCCCCCGGCGTGAGCAGCTCACCCGGGCCCGACGGCCAGGAAGCCGGCTGGACGTACATCCGTTCGTTCCCCGTCGGGCTGGGCGAGAGCAACGGCACCCCCGAGGGAGCGTTTGTGGTGCGCGTTGACAGCAAGCTGATCAACCCCAAGTGGGTCAACCCCCGCACCGGTGAGGTCTTTCAGCCAGACGACGCAAAGAACCCCATCGGCGAGCACTGGATCGGGCTCGAGGGCGTGGACGAGAACACCCGCAAGTTCACCGGCTACGGCATCCACGGGACCATCGACACCGACTCGATCGGTCAGCAGAAGAGCATGGGGTGCATCCGCCTGGCACCCGCCGATGTTGAGATGGTCTACGAGTTGCTGATCGACCGGCTTTCGACGGTCAAGATCGTGCCGTGATCTGAAACGGCGGGGTGGGCGTCCCGCCCGCCGCGGACTGACTACAAGCCATAGGTCCTATGGGTCGTATAGGACCCATAGGACCCATTTCATTGGCACCAGCCCCGCCCCGGCGTGACATCCGCCGGGTGCGTGCGTAATGTCGCGGAGTTTGCGCGCACGGCCGCGCGCCCGACAGTCCAGCCCCAGAATTGCCCCTCCAGACCCCCCCGAGGACCGCGATGCCCAAGCGCACCGACATCAAGACGATCCTCCTCATCGGCTCCGGGCCCATCGTCATCGGCCAGGGGTGCGAGTTTGACTACTCCGGCACACAGGCGTGCAAGGCGCTGCGCTCGGAGGGGTACCGCATCGTGCTGGTGAACTCCAACCCGGCGACGATCATGACCGACCCGGAGCTGGCCGACCGGACCTACATCGAGCCCATCACCCCCGAGGCCGTCCGCAAGATCCTGCAGAAGCAGAAGGACATGGGCGACCCGGTGCACGCCGTGCTGCCGACTCTGGGTGGCCAGACGGCGCTCAACTGCGCCTGCAAGCTGTGGGACGACGGCATCTTCCAGGCATTCGGTGTCGAGATGATCGGCGCCGACCGGCGCATCATCCACCGCGCCGAGGACCGCCAGATCTTCAAGGAGATCTGCGAAGGGCTCGGCCTCAAGCTCCCCAAGGCCAAGACCGTGACCAACCTCGCCGACGCGGAGGAGTTCCTCAAGGAGATCGGCCTCCCCGCCATCATCCGCCCCGCCTTCACCCTCGGCGGCACGGGCGGCGGGATCGCGTACAACACCGACGAGTTTACCGACATCATCACCCGCGGCCTGCGCGCCTCGATGATCGGCCAGGTGCAGATCGACCAGAGCGTGATCGGGTGGAAGGAGTACGAGCTCGAGGTTGTGCGCGACAAGAAGGACAACTGCATCATCGTCTGCGGCATCGAGAACATCGACCCGATGGGCGTCCACACCGGCGACTCCATCACCGTGGCGCCGATCCAGACCCTCTCCGACAAGGAATACCAGGCGATGCGCGACGCGTCGCTCGCCATCATGCGTGCTGTCGGCGTTGAGACCGGCGGCAGCAACGTGCAGTTTGCGGTGAATCCGAGGCCAAAGGACGGCAAGTTCGAGATGGTCGTCGTCGAGATGAACCCGCGCGTCTCACGCAGCTCCGCACTCGCGTCGAAGGCCACCGGTTTCCCGATCGCCAAGATCGCCGCCAAGCTCGCCGTCGGTTACACCCTCGACGAGCTGCGCAACGACATCACCGGCACGACGAGCGCGTGCTTTGAGCCGAGCATCGACTACGTCGTCACCAATATCCCGCGCTGGACGTTCGAGAAGTTCCCCGAGGCCGACGAGACCCTCACCACGCAGATGAAGTCGGTCGGCGAGGCGATGGCCATCGGCCGCACCTTCGCTGAGAGCTTCCAGAAGGCCCTGCGCTCGATGGAGGTGAAGCGCTTCGGGCTCGGGCTGGACCGCAACGACAAGTGGCTCCAGGCCAAGCGCGCCGGCTTCCTGGGTGGCACCGGTCTCCGACCGGTGCCGGGTGAAACTGGTCTCCGACCAGTTTCTGGAGGTGTGAGCGCCGCGGACGCGGAGGACGGCTCGGAGAGCCGTTCCACCCACCTCCGCACCGCCGACGGCCAGAAGATCGAGTGGCCCATCGCCGACGACAAGCTCCGCCGCAAGCTCGCCGTTCCGAGCCAGGGGCGCCTCTACTACGTGCGGTACGCCTTCAAGCTCGGCATGAGCGCCGCCGAGATTTACAGCATCACCAACATCGACCCGTGGTTCCTCGATCAGATCAAGCGCCTCGTCGAGTTTGAGGACACCCTTTGCGAGTACACC
>JAUXUZ010000465.1 GCA_030680655.1 Phycisphaerales bacterium | reverse complement strand
CGACCTCTTCGGCTACATCGACGGCTTCTACAACACCAGACGCATCCACAGCTCCATCGGATACGCAGCACCCCATCACGCCCTCAACGCTAAGATCTAATCCTCAAAAGCACTGTCCGAAATTAGTGGGCAAGGCCACCGATGAACGGTGGCACGTGGTGGTGTGGAAGGGGGGTGAACTTTCAACTATGATTGAAAGACCCTTAAGGGCACGGGCGGTTTGCCCGTTGGGAGTGCCGGACCCGTGAGAACGCCAGTTGAGAGGCCGGGGCATAGCGGGCTTGATGCGGGGCTGCTGGCGGCGGTGGCCGCGGGGGAGGTTCGGCTGACGCCGGAGCAGTGCGTGGAGCTGATGCGGTCGGCCCCCACTCACACGATGGGGCGCTGGGCGGACGCGACGGCGCGGCGGATGCACGGTGACACCGTCCGCACGTACATCATCGATCGGAACATCAACTACACCAACGTCTGCAACGCCAAGTGCACGTTCTGCGCGTTCAAGCGCAACGAGGGTGACGCGGACGCGTACACGCTCAGCTACGAGCAGATCCACGAGAAGATCGCGGAGCTTGCGGCGATCGGCGGGACGCAGATCCTGATGCAGGGTGGCATGAACCCCGCGCTGCCGCTGGAGTGGTACCTGAAGCTGCTGCGGTCGATCAAGGAGAAGTTCCCGAAGATCCACGTGCACGCGTTCAGCCCGCCGGAGATGATCGAGTTTGTGCACTTCTTTGATCCGCCGGGCTCGACGCTGGAGGAGAAGGTGCGGTGGGTGATGGTGCGCCTGCGGGATGCGGGGCTTGATTCGTTGCCGGGCGGGGGCGGTGAGATCTTTGCCGACCCGGTGCGTCGGAAGATCGGCCTGGGCAAGTGCGATGCGGAGAGCTGGCTGACGGTGATGTACGTGGCGCACTCGCTGGGGATGTTCACCAGCGCGACGATGATGTTCGGGCATATCGAGGGGCACGCGGACCGGGTGCACCACATGATGCTGGTGCGGAAGTGGCAGGAGCGGGCGCTGCGGGAGAGTGGAGGGAGCGCGAGTGATCACGAAGGAACGCAGACTCCCCAGAGCAGGAGTCTGCGGCACCCGGGGCTGCGGGAGGGGGGACTCAAGGCACCCTCACCCGACTTCGCCGAGCCTCAGTCGACCTCTCCCGCTGGGAGCGGGCGAGGTGGGATGGGGCACTACGTGTCGTTCATTTCGTGGCCTTTTCAGCGGGAGAACACGCCGCTGGGGCGTGTGCCGGACTGGGGTGCTGACGCGGCGGAGCTTGAGCAGGAGTTTCCGGGGGAGGCGGTTGCGCGGGCGTTCAACATGGGCTCGCCGGGCGCGGGTGAGCCGGTGGGCGAGCGTGCAGCGGACTACTTCAAGTTCGACGCGATGGACAGGGCGAAGTACCCGACGGCGCACCTGTTTGGCAAGCGGGTGCGGATGAGCGGGAGCACGGACTATCTGCGGACGCAGGCGGCGGCGAGGTTGTTCCTGGACAACATCTACTCGATCGGTTCGTCGTGGGTGACGATGGGGCCGCACATCGGGCAAGTGGGTCTGAGCTTCGGCGCGACGGACATGGGGAGCGTGATGATGGAGGAGAACGTGGTCTCCAGCGCGGGGACGACGTACTGCCTTGATCAAGCGGTGCTGTGCCGATTGATCCGCGATGCGG
>JAUXUZ010000464.1 GCA_030680655.1 Phycisphaerales bacterium | reverse complement strand
CGACCTCTTCGGCTACATCGACGGCTTCTACAACACCAGACGCATCCACAGCTCCATCGGATACGCAGCACCCCATCACGCCCTCAACGCTAAGATCTAATCCTCAAAAGCACTGTCCGAAATTAGTGGGCAAGGCCACCGCCAGAGCCCGGTGATCGGTGGCACGTCGAATCCTCTCCTCACGTTCAATCGTCTCCCCACCCCCGTGCCACCGATCACGCCGCGCTGGGCGTGATCGGTGCAAACGCCAACCGGCCGCCCCGACACCGATCACCGCCCGAGCCCGGTGATCGGTGGCACGTCACGCCTTCTCGCCGTGCTCGCGCAGCACCCCCGCCAGCGCCCGCTTTGCGACCAGCATGATCACCACCAGCACCGCCACGCTCACCCCGATCCCCGCCCACCAGACCCACGCTGGCCGCGCCTTTTCAAACGCGTCGTCAGTCAGTTCCTTCACCCCCGCCCCGATGATCACCGCCACCACCGTCCGCGGGGCCATGCCGATGATCGTCCCAACCACAAACGGCGCCAGCCGCACACCCGCGGCCGCGAGCACGAGGTTGGTCAGAGCGAACGGTGAAGTAGGGGGCAGGCGCAGCAGCGTCACGATCCCGGTCTGCCGCACGAAGCCGCCCCCAACCAGCGCCCGCCGCACGGCGCCGGCGCGCACATCGCGGTCAACCACCTTGCGCACACGCTCAGGGCTCGCACGCTGGGCGATCCAGAACCCAAGCAACGCCGCCCCCGCAAACCCGGCGAGCGCCAGCGGAATCCCCTTCGCCGCGCCGAAGGCAAAGCCCCCCAGCGCGCTCTGGGCGTACGTCGGCAGCAGCGCGATCCCGCCGAGCACGACGAACCCGGCGAGGTAGATCCACAGCCCCTCGGGGTGCGTCCGCAGCCACTCCGCGATGGGCTTGATGTAGGCGTACAGCGCGATCGACCCCAGCAGCGGCAGCGTCGTCGCCAGCACCCCCAGCACCGCTGCGAAGCCCATCTCGCCCGCCACGCGCCACGAGCGGGCCAGCAGCGGCCTGAGCGTGCGCCACTCCACTGCGCCCCACACAAACGAAACGGCCACGGCGAAGACGACGAACCACCACACCGGCCACTCACCCAGCGGCGTCTTCATCAGCACGCCCAGCTTGAGCGAGCGGGCACCCAGCAGCGCGATCGCCGCAAGCCACGCGATCGAGGCGGCATTGGAGGCCGTGCTCGCGTTCTTCTTCTCTGGTTGATCGGGCAAGGGTGAGGAAGTCACAGCGTCGAGGATACACCTTTCCGCCGTCGGTCACCCTGCCCCCCCCCGCCCGCCGACGAGCGGGTTGGGGCGCGGGCGGGACGGCGTCGGGCGATGCGCCCGTCACATCATCACGCCATCACGCCGCTGATTTCAAACCCCTGGCCCGGATCGTTGAAGCCCTTGCCCTTGCGGTACTTGAACATGCCCAGGTCAATCGTTGGGTTCACGCGGCCGGTGACCTCGTCTACTTTGAGCGGGTCGACATCCCACCGTACGGCCGAGCGGTAAAGCACCTCGCCCTTGCCGTCGGCAACCTCGATGTAGATGTCGGGCTTCTTTTCCTTCAGGCGTGAGAAGAGCTTGCCCAGCAGGCCGGTCTGGTACTGGTCGGCGCTGCAGAGGATCTCCGTGACGCCGTCGCTGGAGATCGCGGCGTGCCCGAGCGGATCGTCCTTGAACAGGTCGCGGTCGTAGAAGCGGGCCGTCAGCCCGGTGCCGTCGAGCGGTACATTCGTCTCTTCGTGAATGATGCGAGCGACGAACTTGATGAGCTGGAGCGTCTCGGGGGTTGACATGGCCAAACGCCTCCTCGTGCTTGGGGCGTGACGCGGTTGCGCGTGCCCTCACTTGGGGATACGGCGTGACTGTAGGGACTGTTCGCCAATCGGTCTGCTTTCACAATCGGGTCAGCCGTGCACGCGCCCACGCAATCTGGTACGCTCCGCGCAACGCGTTCGCTCCGTGCGTCTCTCACCCTCGCAAAGGAAGTCCATCCATGCACAGCCTCTCGATCCGTCGCGTCAGTCGCACAGCCGCCGCGTTGGCCCTCGCCGGCGTGGTGTCGGCGCTGCTCACCGGGTGTGCCTTCTGCGGCACAAAGAGCGAGGCGTGCTCGAGCACCTCGGCGAGCGCGCGGGCCGAAGCGGCCAGAACCCTCGCGAGCCTCGACGATCAGTGGTCCGCCGCCGCGGCGACCCGTGACGTCCAGCGTGTCGGCGCGTTCTACGCCGACGACGCGGTCGCCTACCCGCCCGGTGAGCCGCTCACCCGTGGCCGCGCCGCGGCCCAGCGGGTCTGGGGCAACTACTTCGCCGACCCGTCGTTTCAGATCTCGTGGAAGTCCGACCACGCCGAGGTTGCCGCCAGCGGTGATCTGGGGTTTACCTCGGGCCCGTACCGGGCAACGTACAAGGGGCCAGACGGCGCCGTGGTCAACGAGCAGGGCAAGTTCCTGTGCGTGTGGCGCAAGCAGGCGGATGGAACGTGGAAAGCCACGCACGACATGTGGAACGCCGACGCGAGGTAGCGCCGCATTCTGGTGCTACTTCAGCAGTGAGAAGAGCACGAGCATGATGATCATCAGCGTGCCGTTGTGCAGCGCGTGGGCGGTCACCGTGGCCACCAGCGAACCGCGCCACCAGCGGATGACCGCGAAGCAGGTGCCCAGCACGATCAGCGGCGGGAAGAGCGAGGGCGAGTACCCGTGCATCATGGCGAAGACGGTGCCGCTGAGCAGCGCCGCCGCGATGACGCCCATCCGCGCGTAGAGCTGGCGGAACATCGCGCCGCGGAAGACGAGTTCCTCCACGATCGGTGCCCAGACGGTTGCAAGGGCGGCCACCAGCAGCGCGATCCACCACGACTCGGCCAGCAGCCCGGCGATCGGGTTCACCGGGCCGGGCGGATCGGTCCCTGTGATCTGCCGGATGATGAAGTGCTCGAGCATGCCAAGCAGCAGCGCCAGCGCCGCGCCGACAACGTACAGCGGCAGCGACGCAAGGTACCCCGCGACGCCCGCGGCCATCTCCCGGATGAACCCTTCGCCTCTGTGCCAACCCAGCGCACGATTAACACGCCAACGCGGGTACGCGCGCAGACGCGGGTAGAACACGACCATCGGAAGGATCAGCCACTGCAGCACCAGCGTGATCGGCACCAGCGTGCCATCCGGTGCCGACTTGAGCGCCGCCCCCAGCCACCCCTGGTCCGCCGCGAGTGCGACCAGCTCCATCAGCAGGCGCAGGCCCGCAAAGCCCGCCAGAAAGACGACCACCACCTCGATGCCGATGCTCCCCCCCGCCAGCGGCCGGTCCATCCGCGGGCGCAGCCGCCCGGTGCCGATCAGCACGCTCGCCCAGATGCACATGCCAAGGCCCACCGGCACAAGCAGGACCAGCCCGAGCCCAACCAGCGCAAGGAACAGCACCAGCGGGATGCCGTTGGCCACCATCTCGGCGCGCTGCGGGTCGGTGTCGGGCACGTCGAAGGTCAACGCCAGCCGTCCCTGCCAGCCGAGGCGCTCCTCGATCCGCTCGCGGTCGCCCGCGCTGAGCGCTTCGGAACCGACCGTGTAAAGGCGCGACAGCGCGTCAAGGTCGGCGGAGAGGACGGCCTTTTCTTCTTCGCTCAGATCCTCGGTGCCGGCCACTTGCGTGCGCAGGCGGTCGATCTCTTTCAGGGCATTCTCGCGCCCGGCGAGCTCGGCGTACGCGGGCACGATGCGCACGGCGTTGTCGATCTGCGGCTGATCGCCGGGGTTGACAAACTGCGCCATGTCGCGGGCGAGCTTCTCCCGCTCCTTCCCTTCCACCGCGTGCACGAGCTTCACCATCTGGCGCCCGGCGTTGTCGGCCTGGTCCAGGTCGGCCCCGAGCGGCTCGATCGGCTTTGGCTTGTCGGTGCCCTCGGCGCCGGCCGCTTGCTTCGCCGGCTCCGCCTTACCAGGCAGCAGCACCTTGATCACGTTCACCTGCTGCATCGCCGTCACCAGCGCGATCAGCGCGATGGCCGCGATCCAGAAGCCGCGCCGCCTGCGCGGGTTGCCCGGGTCGGCGACGGAACGCCCGTTGAACACCTGCGCCATCAGCGGCACCAGCGGGCGCTCGGGCTGCGGCCGCCCTTCCGCTACTGGTCGGTGTTCGTGCGGGTTCGCCAGGGGCTTGCTAGTCGGGTCGGGGTCGTACGGGCCGTGAGCCATGGCGCAATCATCGGCCTGCCGCGGCGTGGACGGCGAATCTCGCCCGGCAGAGCGCACCCCGGCATTTCACCTTCCCGCCTTAGCGGTTGCACATGTCATGCCGCAAGCAAACCAGTACGGTTCAACTCAAACCCTGCGCGGGGGGGGGGGGGGGGGGTGGCGATGCCCACAATTGCCTTGCGCACAACCGTGATCGCCCGCGACCAACGCTTGCGCACGGTTACCTCGCTCACACCAGCCGCTGCGGCCAACTCGCGTGTGCTGCGGATGCGGCTGCGCAGCACCAGCGTCTCCCACTCCCCTTTGTTCAGCGACGCCCGCAGCAGCGGTGCCAGCCGGTCGAGTTCCGTCTCCGCCAACCCCGCAATCCTGTCACGCTCAGTGTCCGAAATAAATGCGAACAACTCCAGGTCACGGGCACCCTGCCGCAGCCGCTGCTGGATGACTCGGTGGGTAATGCCATGGACATAGCCCCAAAGGTCAGACCCGTGTCCCGTCTTGAAAGTGCCTTTCACAAGCGCCAGGTCCAAGCGCCTCCACACGCTCGACATGACATCGTCTTCGTCGAGCAACGACGCCGCGTTTGGGCCGCCCAGACGTTCCGACCGCAGCGCCCTCAGCTTGCCCCGCAGACGCCGCATGTAAAGGTCGATGCGTTTGACCACATCCTCCGCAACCTCGACCCGCATCCGGGCCAAGAGTTGATCGTCCGGTGGGTCCGAGGTGGGGGCGGGTTCCTTTTTTGGAATCTTGGTCACAGATATGGCTCCCCGAGCGAAGTAAGTATACAGGAACTTTGGCTGACTGCCAGCCCGATCAAAAACAGTAGAGCCGTGAGGCCCGGAGCACCCAAATGCGTTACCAAATTAAGAATCAACTTGCTTTCTCCGCTTCCGCCGTCTGTCTGTTTGCAACGGCCGCGTCGCTCGTTCATGCAGCGGACGATTGCGGGCATAAGACGATCCAGCATGCCTGCACCGGAAATCAGACCCGCATCCGCATGGACATCCAGGAGAACGTGGCTGTAAACGAGATCAAGGGGAGCGCATCGCCCGTTACGCTCGCCCTGCTTTTTACCGACCTGCGCGACAACCCGACCTGCACGCGGAGCGGCGAGACCGTCACATGGAACCACTCCTACACCAACGACTACAAGGTGTCGGCGGCCCACACGACGGGCGTGGGCATAGAGGTCAGCGTCGGCACGCCGCAGTGGTCACCCATCGCCGTCGAGGCCAAGGCTAAGGCCGAGTCGTCAATCACGCTGACAGGCGAGTTGTCGAGGTCGCAGACTTTCTCCGTGGGCGGTTCGTCGACCTTCAGCATCCGTTGCGAGTGGCACAAAGTCGAAGTCTTCCACAGGGTGCGCAAGGGCACGGCGACGCAGGACTTCGCCACCAAGGTATGGTGCTCGGCAGGGAACCCGCCAAACAACGATGCCGTCTGGAACGAGTGCAACAGGAAGACCATCACCGCCGTCTGCAACGGCACATCCGACACCGAGGTCAAGCACACTGGCGGCTCGTACAACTGCGACTGCCCGCCCGAACAGGGAGATATGTGATACTCTGCGGTAAGGAGACCCGCTGATGACGCTGCGGACGAAGATGATGCTCGGGGCCGTGGTGGTCGCGACGGCTGGCGCGGTGGTGGCGCTGTTGTCACAGAACGCACCGACGGCTCAAAGTTCATCGCCACCCCCCTTGCCTGTTGCGGCGGCGAAACGGGCTTACTCGCCCGAGGAATTGCTCCGCGCGATCATCGAAGGGCAGATCGACCCGCACACCGACGGCGACCTGATCCGGGCGATTCTATCGGCGATGGACCCGACGGCTCGGGCGCGCTGGATGGCCGAGATCGCCGAGCTGATCGGCGGACTCGACCCCGCCGCGCACGGACAGCTCCAGCGGCGGATGGGCTTCTTCGCCCTTGACACAGGCGATCTGGAGGCGGGATGGATCATGCTCAAGCGGCTGATGGAGTGCTCCACGTGCGCCCCCCGGGACCGCGACGATGCCCTGCGGCTGCTGGACCAGTACACCCCCGGGGATGACGCCCGGCACACCGCGTTGACCGACAGGGTGTCGTCGCGGGCGAGAGAGATCCTCAACGATCCGTCGCGTGACACGGCGGCATTACCCTTGGTGTGGTCCTCCATGACGGCACTCCGACACGGCGGCCGCCTCGCCGAGGCGGTCGAGATGAGGACGCTGTACCTCGACCGCTTTACGGGGGTTATCGACGGTGCCGCCGTCGCAACTGCCCGGCAGAATCTCGCGCACGATCTCGAGGCGCTGGGGCGCATCGCGGAGGCCGCTCCCCATTTTCTTGCAGTCGCCGAGTCGTACCGCTCGGCCGCCATGTCCGATGAGCGGGCCGACTACCTCGTGCACGCGGCCAGAGCGGGTCAGCCGGGAGGCGCAACGGAGTTCCTGGAGGGTTCGGTCAACGATCTGGGCGAGCGTGTGACCCACTCGAGCGCATTGGTGTTCCTGGAGCTGTTTGATACTTACCTACGAGCGGGCAATCCCGGCGGGGCGGCCAGTGCAGCCACGCGATTCTGGGATGCCCGGTCCGGGTTTGCCCCCACGGGGGCAAGCGGGCCTGCGCCGCGCGTGCTTGAGTATCAGGCGATGCTGTTCTATCGCGCGTCGGAGCTTGCCCGGAGCCAGGGTCGGACTGTCGACGCCAACATGTGGGCAGCGCGAGCCGTGGGGGTCGCGCCCGCGTCAACGACGGCCGCTGCCATCCGCCGTGCTCTTGAGGCAGCCGGGCGCTGACGGCAGTTCTGGACATCAGTCTGCTTCCTCAGCCTTCCGCGTACTGAGCGTGTGAATGGCAGTTCGTCCCCGGCGCAACCGGCATCAGCGCCATATCGCCCCCCCCCCCCCCGCACTACTCGGCTGTCACTCCTCGTATTGACCCGTCCGCAGGTCGAGCCTAACCTCTCAACCCACGCGAGCGGCCTCCGGGCTGCGAGCGGTGGGAAACGTCCGCAAATCTGTTGGCCCGGCTCCGGCCGGCCAGCCCGACCCGCCCGGTAGGCGGCGAGTTTCAGGCCCCGATGAGGCTGCCGCGGTTCGCCCGCTGCACGCAAAGTCCGGGCCGCAGTTGGAGCGTCTCATGCGTCGCCAGACCACCTGGAAGATCAAGGACGTGAAGAAGACCTGGCGGGTGATCGATGCCGACGGCATCGCGCTCGGCCGTCTCGCCGCCGAGGTCGCCACCGTCCTGATGGGCAAGCACCGTCCCGAGTACACACCGTTCGCCGATACCGGCGACCCTGTCGTCGTGATCAACGCGACCAAGGTTGGCCTCTCCGGCAACAAGGCCGAGCAGAAGATGTCCAAGCACTGGACCGGCTATCCCAACGGTCTCCGCATGGAGTCGTACGGCTCGCTGCGTCAGCGCCGCCCCGAGAAGCTCGTCAGCGACGCCGTTCGCCGCATGCTCCCCAAGAGCCGCCTCGCCCGCGTCATGCTCAGCAACCTCAAGATCTACCCAGGCGCTGAGCACCCCCACGCAGACATGAAGCCCGTCGAGCTCAAGATCTAACGCGAACAAAGCCCCGTTCAATCAGGCCGCCCAGCACGGCGCGGCACACGAGAAACACCATGACCGACTCACCCAAGCCCGAATCAACCAAGCCCGAGCCCAAGGCGAAGGCGGCCCCCAAGCCCGCCGCCCCCAAGGCCGCAGCCGCCAAGCCCGCCGGCGCAAAGCCCGAGGGTGAAGCAGCAGCAGCAGCTGCAGCCCCCAAGGCCGCCGCGAAGCCCGCCGCCCCCAAGGCCGCAAAGCCCGCCGCCGCCAAGACGGCCGCTGCCGAGACGACCTCCGAGCCCGGCGCGACCGGCTCACCCAAGCCCGCCAAGAGCGGCTGGTGGTGGGGCACCGGCCGCCGCAAGCGCGCCGTCGCCCGTGTCCGCATCCGCGCCGCCAAGGGCGAGGGCAAGGTCACTATCCAGTGCACCAGCAAGAAGATGAAGAGCGTTGAGCAGTACTTCGCGGAGGACCGCGACCGCAACAACTGCTACGCCCCCCTCAAGCTCACCGGCACCCTCGGCAAGGTCGAGGTCTTCGCCCGCCTCGACGGCGGCGGTTACATGGGCCAGGCCGGCGCGTTCATGATGGGCCTCGCCCGCGCCCTCCAGGAATACGACCCCGCCCTGGAGCTCCAGCTCCGCGGCTCGGGCATGCTCACCCGCGACCCCCGCGAGGTCGAGCGTAAGAAGTACGGCCAGGCCGGCGCCCGTCGCCGCTTCCAGTTCAGCAAGCGTTAATCCGCTTCCGAACGGCCCTGTCCTTCAACTGGTTTCTTCAAAGCCCTCGCCATCTGGCGGGGGCTTTTTCGTTGGGGCGTTCGTTGGTCGCGATGAAGTCGGTTCAGAGGAACAAGCTGCCGACACTGATCGGGTCAAGTTCGGCGTAAACAGCCACGCCCGCGAGCACATCGCACGCCCCGATCAACGCCGCGGCCAATCGGGCACGGGGCATCTGCCAGCCGGTGAGGATCACGCTGCGCCACCACCACACGCCCCACAGCAGCACGAGCCCCTGCGCCGTCAACAGCGCGGCGCTCCGCGCGCCGTACGCCGCCGGGCTCCACGGAACCTGCGGCGCGACCAGCGAGTCAAGCAGCCAGAGCAGGTACAGCAGCCCAAGCGGGGCGGTGCGGTAGACCACAGCACGCAGGATGTGCGAGCCCTTGACGCCGCAGATTCGCCGCGAGGTCGTCAGGCACATCAACGCAACGCCGCACACCAGCGCAGCGCTCACCGTCGCGGCCGGCCCGGCGTACATACGGCCCAGCACGCGCCAGTAGAGGTCGGTGCTCCAGTAGTCTTGCCACCGCACCCAGAGCGGCTGTGTCCACGCTTCGATGGCGATCTCCTGCGCGCGTGCCCATCCTGTCGCCGGGCCACCTCTCCACGTCGCCCACGCATCGGTCCACCCCGTGAAGTACAGGTAGCACGCCCGCACCGCGCCGCCCGCGGCGATCATCGAGACGATCAGCACCATTGGCCAGAGCACGACAACGCACGACGTCCCGTGGGCGGGTGTGACGCGGTGCCAGAACCTCGGCGGGATCAGGGCCATCCACCACGAACGCAGCGCCCGCACCACACCCAGCATGAGGCGCGGCTTGTGCTCGAAGAGCCACGGCAGCCGCTTGCGGTGCGGTTCAAACGCGTCGGCCCACTCAAACCGCAGCCCGCACTCAGGGCACGTTCCATCGAGGGGGCACTCGGCCTGCCAGGTTGCGCACGCGCCCGATTGGTCGTAGGCGCAGCGCGGGCAGAGGGGCACCGTGTTGCGCGCGGGCGTTGGCACCCGCGAGAGTCTACCAGACGGTTTGGGTTGCTTTGCGGCTGAGGCTCACGCCGGCGGCTTGCCCGGCTCGGCCATCAGCTCCATCCACTTGAGCACCAGCTCGACGCGGCTCTGCACGTTGAAGGCCGCGTAGATGCTCTTGACGTGGTCGTGCACGGTGTGCTTGCTGCGGTGGAGCGACTTGCCCGCCTCGGCCTCGGTCATGCCCTAAAGCAGCAGCTTCGCCACGCCCTGTTGCGGCGTCGTCAGGCGGTCCATCTGTGCCGACTCGCGCCGCTCAGCGCCCACTACCCAGCGCTCGTACGAGGTCATCAGACCGTTGCGTAAGACG
>JAUXUZ010000459.1 GCA_030680655.1 Phycisphaerales bacterium | reverse complement strand
CAACGCTCGCCCCTCCAACTCGCCGCCTTCGATGCCCCCATCTGGACCCTTGACCCACCGCCCGCCACACCGGACACCCCCCCAGCGCCGCTGCGCCTGCAGCTCGTCGGCATGGTGCGCGACGGTGGGAATGGCGCAGCCGGCGTGCTCAAGGCGGTGATCTACGACCCCGACACCGACGAGCTCGTGGTCGTGGCGGAGGGCGCGAGCGTGGGCCTGCGCACGGTGATGCGCATCGACGCGACCGGCGTCACGCTGTCGGACGCGTCTGGAACACGGCGACTGCTGATGGAGCGAGGGGTCCCGTGACAGGCACGACCCGCACCATCCCGAGTGACCAGGTCTACTGGGCCGTGCTCACCCTGGAGCAAGCAGGCGCGCAGCCGGGCGGGACGCCTTCGTGCGACACCGCTGTGCTCGACGAGCTCTTCGCCGAGTACGTGCCGGTGGCCTTTGAGCGCGTCAAGCCGGTCTACACCACGATCGACCGCACGCGCATCCTGGCCGCTGCCGTCTCGCGAGAACGACTGGCCACGTTGGTCGGCCCGGGGGACACCGTCGCCGTTCCGGATGCTCCTCCATCCGCGTTCGCGGGCGCTGCCGACGTTGCCCCCCTGGTCTACCGGCTCAACTTCCTCTGGGGGGACCTGGAGCCGAGGCCCGTCACCGTGGCCAAGTGGCGGGCGGCGGGTATTGCAGCCGCGGCCATCTTGCTGTTGACCATCGCGGCGGCCGTCGGCGTCGAGCGCCGCGCTGCAGACCTGCGTGTCTCGGCGGCCGAGCACCGCACGCTCGCCCAGTCGGCTCTCAAGGGCTTGTACCCATCCGCTTCCTCTCCCGACACCGCCCGCACGTTGCTGGATCAGGACCTCGATCGGCTCACACGGACGCGCGCCGCCCGCCCAACCCTGCAGCGCGATGCCGCCGACGCGGTCGCGTCGCTCTTGGCGGCCTGGCCGCGTGGGGCCACGCCATCGGAGGCCCCCAAGCTCCGAACCGAATCGCTCACCGCGACGCCCGAGAGCCTCACCTTGGTCGTCGCCATGGAGGACCGCGCCGCCACGGCGACCATCTCCGACAGCCTCCGCTCCATCACCGGCTGGCGGCTCTTCCAGCCGCAGTTCACGGCGGGGACCTCCCAAGGAGGTGCAGCCGCCCCGAACGCCGGGACACTGAACCTCCGCCTTGTCGCCGACGCTTCTGCGAACCCCGAGAAGACGGGGGGTGTGCGATGAGCCATCCCCACCGCGTGCTGCTGATCCTGCTCGGGCTTGCCTGCGCGGCCACCCTGGTCTGGCGCTGCGTCGCCTGGCGGACCGCCGCTGCCGAGTTCGACCGCGCGTACACCGCTCACGCCGAAGTTGCCGCCAAGTCCGCGCGCGTCGCCACCCTGCGCGCCCTCCCGCCCGTCAGCGGATACGGATCGCGCCCCGCCGAGGATGTGATCCAGCTTGCCAACCGCACGCTGGAAGCGGCGACGCTGCCGGCTGCGCGGCTCCGGAGCGTGCAGCCCGAGATGGACCGCGCCATCCAGGATGACCGCGAAGGAAGACGGCTCGCGACCGCGCGGCTGTCGCTGGAACCGCTCACCGTGCAGGAACTCGGCGCATTCCTGGGTGCGTGGCGCAGCCGGCAGCAGATCTGGTCGGTGGCCCGGATCGAGCTCAGCGCAATCACGCCCGCTCGCGGCGGCAACACCCACCCTCAGGGCCAGTACCGCGCCGCGGTCACCGTCAGCGCCTCGTACGCCGACGACGTACCGTCCTTTGCACCCAAGCCGGCCGCACCCACCGGCAACGCCCCGATCGGAGCCCATCCGTGATCCCCACCCGTCGCCCGGCCAACCATGTATTGATACTCACGCTCGCCGGCGCTCTCCTGGGCGGCTGCCACACCACCACCACGGGCAGCGCAGGCAACGGCTACCGCCCCGCGTCCGAGTCTGCCCGCAACCCGCTGGAGGCCCAGCGCCTCACCGCCGAGGCCGTTCCGCTCATGGCGAGCGACCCGGCTAAGGCCGAGGCCCTGCTGCAACAGGCGCTCACCGCCGACTTGTTCCACGGCCCGGCCCACAACAACCTCGGGGTGCTGATGCTGAACTCACAACCGCCCAAGCTGTACGAGGCGGCGCACGAGTTCGAGTGGGCCGGTAAGCTCATGCCCGGGCACCCCGACCCGCAGCACAACCTGGCGATGACGCTCGAGGCAGCGGCTCGCTACGACGACGCCATCGCGTCGTACCGGCTTGCGCTGGAGACGCGCCCGGGGCACCTGCCTTCGCTGCAGGCCCTGACGAGCCTGCTGCTGCGGCTCGACAAGCCAGACGACCACAGCGCCGCTGCGCTAAGGACCATCGCGGTGCAGGGCACAACGCCGCAGTGGCGAGCTTGGGCGGCGGATCGGTTGCGAGCCGCGAAGTAGTGCACAAGGCCTCACGCTGCAAACCCGTGCGCCAGGATTTGTTAGTCGACCAGCGTACCAATGAGAGACAACACGGCGCGAGCTCGCGTGCTCGACTGCAATCGCGGCAGTGTGATAGGATGGTCGAACACACTGTGGGGACTCTGGAGGTCTCTTGATGGCAAAGCGCTCAGGACTCAGCACACTCTCCCTGGAGGATCTTCAACGAGAACTCCGCTCGCGGCAGCGCCGCCGCCCCGCGCTGGAGCGCCGCCGCGAGAAGATTGCTGCAAAGCTGGCGGTAATCGATGCGGAGCTTGCCGCACTCGGTGGGACGGGCGGCGCCACGACGTCGAGGGGGAAACGCCACGAGGGCGGGCTGATCGCGTTCCTGAAGAAGGCTCTGTCCGGCAAGACCATGGGTGTGACGGAAGCGGCGGAGGCAGTTCAGAGGCTCGGTTACACCACCCGCTCTCCGAACTTCCGGGTGATTGTAAACGGGGTGCTGTTGCGTGAGAAGGGTGGGTTCAAGCGGGTCGCGCGAGGACGATATACCGCCGCCTAGTTGGTGGCCGCACCCTCGAAGGGATGGACTTGCCGGGGCCGATCGCGATGGCCGCAGGCTTACCCAGAACAGAAACAGCACGGGCCTGCCCGGGGCTCACGAATCGCCCCGCGGCGCATCGTCGTTCACCGCATGGCCTGCTGCACGCTGGCGAGGTTGTTGGCAACGTTCGTGGCGGCGGTGAACACGGCCGGGTCGCTGTTTGCATCGGCGATGATGGTGGCGGCGTCGGGGTCGAGCTGGGCCCCGAAGGTGTCTCGTTGTTTCTTCTGGCTGAGCGCATCGCGGAGCTGGCGCCACTGCTCGCCGGTGCGGTCGACGACGAGGTACTGCACGGGCACGTTCTGCGGCCGGTTGGCCTTGATGCGTGCGAGCGTCTCGATGACGTTGTTGTCCAGCTGCGAGGCCGCGGCGGCGGTTGCGTTGTTGATCGCCGACTGCTTGGCCGCCAGGGCGGCGGCGAGCGTCCCATCCTTGGCGTTCATGTCCTCGACGGTGCCCTTGCCGGCGCGGACCGAGCGGCGGGCCATGTCGGCGTCGCGGTTGGCGACACCCCAGGCGTCGATGGCATCCTGCAGGCCCGAGCCGTCGCCGCTGAGGTGGGCTTGCAGGTTGGCGAACACCACCCCGGCCTGCTCGGCGGTGACGCCGGCGGCGGCCAGCGCATCGGGCGACAACCCGACGACATCCAGGTATGAACCGGCGGTTAACACGAGTTGACCGCGTGTGTTCGCGGTATTGGTGCTGGTCGATGCGCTGCGGGGCAAGTTAGCGATCGTGAGCGTGACCAGCCCCGCGATCGCGACCACCGCCAGCGCCAGGGTCTGCACCGCGCCGAGCGCACGCTTCGCTGCCTTGCCCATAAAACACCTCGTTTGTACGTGTTTGCGGGTGGGTTGCATCGCGTCAACCCCGATGTTCAGTGGGAGCATACATCCGCAAGCCGCACCGCCGCAAGTCCCAATAGGTATTTGCACCAGTTATCCACAATTTACATTTGGCTGGACAAAACCTGGGTGCGGAGGTACGTTGCGCCCGCATCGGATCGGCACACCCTTGGTTAATCGAGGTGCACAATGGGCCGTTTCTTCTTGAATTCCAGCGTTGTTCGCGTTGTGTCCACGCTGCTGCTGGCGCAGGCCGCGCTGGCGGGCCCGGTGCTCAACAACGACGCTTCGCTGATGACCGTTACGCACATGACCCGAACGGCCCGTCAAGATTGCCTGCCGCTGTGGTGGAACCGGGGGGCTGATCTGGAAGGGGGGATCCGCTTTGGGGGTGATGTGCCGGCGAGCCCGGGGTTCTCGTCGGGCATGGGCGCGGCCACCATGGGTGGCATCGAGCTCGCTTCGCTGGGCTTTGCGATGTCCGAGGTGGACATGGCGCTGCCGACCAACGGGCCGGCGGTGGTGATCGGGCGGTCGTTCAACCACCGGCAGGGGGCCGATACGTCGGTCGCCGCTTCCAACGGGCTGCAGGGGTACAACTGGTTCCAGACGGCGATGCCCGAGGTCGAGCTGTGGACCGGCGGCGGCAGCAACGCCGACGATGTGCTCTACTTGGTGTACGGTGCGAACCGGTTCATGGAGTTCAAGCGGACAGCGCTGAACGCGACGACGTTCAAGGGGATCAACGGGACGACGGGGGTGGTGTCCTACGCGGCGGGGAACGGGACGACGACGTACGACACGTACACCATCACCGATCAGAACGGCTGGTCGTGGGTCTTCTGGGGCGGCAACACCGCCGGCAACAAGGCCGATTGGCAGCTTTGGACGAAGAGCGACCCGCAGGGTCTGACCGTCTACGCCGGTGATAAGAGCACCCACACCACGGCGGTGAGCAACGGGTACGCCAGCGGCGGCGGGATCAGCACGCTCTACCAGGAGTTCGGCGACCCCTCGTCACCCACGGAGCGGCGGTACCTGTTCACGTACACGACCGTGGCGAGCGTGGACCGGCTGACGCAGGTGTCGGCGCAGATCAAGTCGGGCGGCACGTGGGGGTCGCCCTCGGGGCTGACCGAGATCGGGCGTGTGAGCTACGCGTACTACTCGGCGAGCACGACCAAGACCGGCGATGCGCACGACTTCTTCGGTCTCGGGGGCGACTTGAAGACGGTGAACGCGCGGACGGCGCTCACCGACTCGGGGACCGGGTCGGGCACGGACCTGTCCAGCGGCATCTACGACGACCGGACCAAGTACTACCGCTACTACGGCGAGGCGTACGACAACAGCGACAATCGGCGTGGGCACCCGCACGCGCTGAAGCTCGTCTTGGGGTTCGAGGGGGCGCGGCGGTACGACTGGGGCGACAACTCGACGTTCGACACCTCCTACGACGGGGCGGCGATCGCGACCACCGACTTGAAGGAGTACTCCGACGCCTTCTACGAGTACGACTCCTCGTCGAGTACCCAGCGGCTGGCCACGGCCTTCTTCAACGGCGAGTGCGGGTGCGGGAGCGGGGCCAACGGCACCTACTCGTTCGCCAGCAGCGCCAACGGCTCGTACACCGACAACACGAGCGCCTACGACACCACCTGGTGTGTCCGCACGCTGGTCACCCAGCCCGACTCCACCACCAGGTGCGGTACTTTGATGAGCTCGGGCAGCCGCTGAGCACGGTGGTGACGACCAACACCGGCGGGTCGACGCACTGGGTGACGGGTGTGGACCGCGACAGCAACGGGCGCGTCACCACCGTCCACTCACCCGCCAACCTCAGCACCTACACCCACAGCACGGGGGCGATCACGTACCTCAGCTCGTCGAGCACCGGCGGCCTC
>JAUXUZ010000449.1 GCA_030680655.1 Phycisphaerales bacterium | reverse complement strand
CTGATCGGTGGCTGCCAGTACGAGCCCCAGCTCTCCTACCAGGAGGCCTACGAGCAGAAGCTCTACACCCAGGCGCTTGACAAGGCGACGCCGATCGCGACCGACGAGCGTGCCAACGACCGTCAGCGGGCCGCGCTGGTGGCCGGCATGTCGGCCCATTCGCTCGGGAAGAACGCCGATGCGAAGAAGTGGCTCATACCGCTGAAGTACAGCACCGACCAGGACGTCGCCGCCCGTGCCCGGGCCACGCTGGGCATCATCGCCAAGGGCGAAGGGAAGCCCGCAGAAGCCGCCACGCTGCTCTCAGACAGCGCCGACAAGCTCGAGGGCAACGACGCGGCCAAGGCCAAGATCATCGCGGGGGATGCCTACCGCCAGCTCGGCATGGAGAGCAAGGCCCGTGAGGAGTACAACGGCGCCAAATCTGAAGCAGAGGACCCCGCCCTGAAGGCGGCAGCCGATCAGAAAGCCCGGCCGATGAGCTATTTCGTGCAGTGCGGGGCGTTTTCGACGCGCCTGGCGGCCGAGAAGCAGCAGCGGGCCGTCCGGGCACAGGCCGTGAACGCCGGTCAGCCGGCCCCCCTCATTTTGCAGTTGGCACCCAACGGCACCCCCCTATTCGTGGTGCAGATCGGGCCTTACCCTGACATGCAGCAGGCCCAGCGGGCCAAAGCCCAAATGAACCTGGCGAGTGCAGCGGTCACAAAGAGACAGTAAACTCTTGCTGCGGAACCACTTAGGCGGTCCCGCGTCTCACTCCCCGTGGGCTCCTCGTGACCGGGCATTCAGGAGCAGCAGCATGAATCATCGCATTGGGTTCGCGTCGTTGGCGGCAGCGGTGGTGTTTGCGTGCGCCGGCACGGCCTTTGGTCAGGGGATGGGCGTGCCCACGGCCTCGGTGCCCGAGCCCGCGTTGCAGCTCACCCAGGAGCAGGCGAGTCTGATCGCGGCGGGCAGCATGACGCCGCAGCAGCGCGAGTCTCTGCGCCAGTGGAACAAGCGGCGCGTGGACGCCGAGAAGCAGATGAAGACCATCCGCTTCAAACACTTTGGCACCAAGATGGTGCCCGAGATCCGCCAGGCGGGGATCGTCGAGCTGCGCAAGATCACCGACTCGGCGGCGTTCCCCTCGATGCTCGAGATCTTCCGCGACGAGCAGGCGGATGTGCAGAAGGCCGTTGTCGATCACCTGCTCGATCTGGGGACCGACCACTCGCTGACCACGCTGGCCTACGCGGCGGTGTTCGAGAAGAAACCGCTGCTGAAGTCGCTCGCGGCCGGGGCGCTCAAGACCAGGGCCGAGGGCTCGCACGCTGTTCCGGCCGGCGTGCAGACCATCATCGCGTCGGGGCTGGACTCGAAGGACTTCTTTGCCCGCGGCGATGCGGCACGTCTGGCGGTGAGCATGAAACTTGTCGAGGCGATCCCCGCGATGATCGCGGGCCAGATTTCTCCCTCGGGCGGCGGCAGCGCTGGCGGGTACATCGCGTACATCGTCATCGGTGAGCAGCGGGCGTACGTCGCGGACCTTGACCCTGTGGTGGGCGACGGGTCGGTCGCGTTTGACCCCGTTCCGGGCGTGCTGACCGAGGGCGTGGTGCTGGCGATCAACGATGCCGTCGTTGTTCAATACAGCACGGGCGTGCACGATGCGCTGGTCGATTTCACCAGCCGCCTCAGCGGTGAGGACACATCCAAGCTCGGCTGGAACCCGCGCAAGTGGCTGGCGTGGTACAACGGCACGTTGGTGCCGAAGCTGAACCCGCCCAAGGCCCCCCCCACCGACCCGACGACCATGGCACAGCCGAAGGCGAAGTCGCCGACGCGCGCGGTGTGACGCCGGGCGGCGTGAGCAACGTTCAGTAGAGGATCACGCTGGCGATCGCGTGCTGCTTCGTGTGCGAGAGCGACACAAGGCTGCCGCTGACACCGAGCGACTCGGCAATCTCAAGTGCGCGACCGGTGATAATGAGCTTGGGAGCGCCCGCGGCGTCGTTGATGATTGAGACTTCCTGCCAGGTGATGCCGCTGGCGAGCCCGGTGCCGAGCGCCTTGAGCGCCGCCTCCTTGGCGGCGAAGCGCGCGGCGTAGCGGGTGGCTCGCCGGACATCGCCGTCGCACTCGGCCCGTTCGGCGGCCGTGAACAGGCGGTCGAGCATCCGCCCGCCGTGCTCGGCAAGCATCTGCTCGATGCGTGAAACCTCGACGAGGTCGATGCCGTGGCCGATCAGGCGCATGGCTACTCCTCGCTCTTCTTCTTGGGCTTGGTCGGCGTTGGCTTTGGATCCGCCTTGGGCTTCGATGCACCGTCGCTCGCGGGCGCGGGCTTCGTATCGCCGCCCTTTGCCGCGGGCTTTGCCTCGGTCGTGCCGCTACCGGCGTCCCCACCACTCGCTGACTTCTTGTCTGCTTCGGCAGACTTCCTGTACCCCTCGCTGCGGTAGTCGGTCTGGTAGAACCCAGACCCCTTGAACAGCAGCGCTGCGCCGGTGCCGATGAGGCGCTCGGCCGTCTTGCGCCCACAGTCAGGGCATGCCTTGACGGGCTTGGCCGACATCGACTGGAACAGCTCCCACGTATGGCCGCACGTCTTGCACTTGTAGTCGTATGTGGGCATCGGTGGAGACTACCAAAGGGCAGATGGCCAAAGGGCCAGATCAAGCGGTCGGGGCGACGGAGACCTTGGCGGGCCTGATGACGCGCTCGCCGCCTGAGGACGTGGCGATAGCGTAACCCGGCTGGAAGGTCGCCACGATGTTGCCGGGTTCGATGGCCTCGGCGGTCTGCTGGGTGATGGCCTCGTGGCGGCCGGGGACGAACGCGTCGTTGGGCTTGGGGGCGATCGCGGTCACGCCGTGACGGGCCAGCGTGCGGAGGAGCTCGTCGCGG
>JAUXUZ010000446.1 GCA_030680655.1 Phycisphaerales bacterium | reverse complement strand
AGCTCTCGCACCGGCCGCCCTTGACGTTGAACGAGAAACGCCCCGGCTCGTAGCCGCGCACCTTCGCCTCTTTGGTCGCGGCGAAGGCCTTGCGGACGTCGTCGAAGAAGCCGGTGTAGGTGGCGGGGTTGCTGCGCGGCGTGCGCCCGATGGGGGACTGGTCAACCTCAACGACGCGGTCGATCTGCTTGGCGCCGGTGATGCGGGTGTGGGCGCCGGGCTTGAGGCGCGAGCCGAAGACGTCCTTCTTGACGGCGGGGAGCAGGATCTCGTTGACGAGGGTGCTCTTGCCCGACCCGCTGACGCCGGTGATGCAGACGAATCCGCCGAGCGGGAAGGCCGCGTCGACCGACTTGAGGTTGTTCTGACGCGCCCCCTTGATGGTGATGGCCTTCTTCTCGCTCACCGGGCGCCGCTTGACGGGCCCCTCGATCTTGAGCCGGCCGGAGAGGTACTGGCCAGTCAGGCTGGTGGGATGCCGGGCGATCTCCGCGGCGGTGCCCTGCGCGACGACGCGCCCGCCGTGGACACCCGGGCCGGGCCCGATGTCGAGCACGTGGTCGGACATGCGGATCATGTCCTCGTCGTGCTCGACGACGATGACGGTGTTGCCGATGGTGGTGAGGTGGCGCAGCGTGCCGATGAGCCGGTCGTTGTCTCGCTGGTGGAGGCCGATGGTCGGCTCGTCGAGGACGTAGCAGGCGCCCACGAGCCCGCTGCCGACCTGCGTCGCCAGGCGGATGCGCTGGGCCTCGCCGCCGCTGAGCGTCGCCGTTTTGCGGTCGAGCGAGAGGTATCCGAGCCCGACGCTGGCGAGGAAGCCGAGCCGGGCGCGGACCTCCTTGATGATCGGCTCGGCGATCGATGACTGCTCCTTGCTGAGCTTGAGCGCGTCGATCACCTTGACCGCCTCGGCGATGTTGAGCTTGGCGTAGTCGCCGATGTTGACGCGGTGCTTGTCGCCGGTGAGCCCGTGGAGCGTTCGCTCGGCAACGGTCTCGGCGGGGAGGGGCTGGGTCGTCGCGATCATCACCGCCAGCGACTCGATCCGCAGGCGGTCGCCGTGGCACGAGAGGCAGGGCGTCTGGCTCATGAACTGGCCGAGCCACTCTTTCACCGATTCGTTCTCGGTGGTGCTCCACCACTCGGTGAGCTCGGGCAGCAGGCCCTTGAACTTGAGCTTGTACCTGGCCGTGTCTTCAGAGGTTGTGCCGCTCAGCAGGATGCGGCGCTGCTCGGGTGAGAGCTCCTTCACCGGATCGTCGTAGCCGAAGTTGAGGGCGCGGCAGAACTTCTTGAGCCCGCGCGAGAACCAGCCGCGGACGGCCATGTTTTTGGCGTAGGCCGCGACGGCCCCTCCCTTGAACGACTTCTCGTCGTTGGGGATCACCAGCAGCTCGTCGAGTTCCATCTTGGCGCCGATGCCGTCGCACGCCGGGCAAGCACCGAAGGGTGAGTTGAAGGAGAAGATGCGCGGCTCAAGCTCGGAGAGCGAGCACTCGGCGTGCTCGGCGCAGGCGTGCTTATCGCTGTAGACACGGTCGTAGACGCTCGCGCTACCGCCCTTGCCGCCCTCGGTCTCGGTGCTGATCACCACCGTGCCGGCGGCGAGCTTCAACGCCGCCTCGATGCTCTCGGCCAGGCGCTGGCGGGTGTCGCTGTCTCCGGGCTTGAGCACCAGACGGTCGATCACGGCGTCGAGGTCGTGCTTCTCGTAGCGACCAAGGCCGAGCGGGTTGTCGCCGCTGTCCTTGAGCACCTCGCGCAGGTCTTTGATCTGTCCGTTGACGCGCACGCGCGACCACCCCTGACGCTGGAGCTCTTCCATCACGTCGCGGTGGAAGCCCTTCTTCTGGCGGACGACCGGCGCGAGCACCGTCATCTTCGTGCCCGCCGAGTCGGCGAGGGCCGCGACGGCCTCGACGATCTGGCTCGCGGGTGTGGCGCTGATGGGCCGGCCGCAGCGTTCCAGCACCGCGCCATCCTTGCGGACCTTGGTGGGGTGCCAGCAGGTCGGCTGGCCGACGCGTGCGAAGAGGAGACGCAGGTAGTCGTAGATCTCGGTGCTGGTGGCGACGGTCGAGCGCGGGTTGTGCCCGCTGCTGCGCTGCTCGATGGCGATCGTCGGCGGCAGGCCCTGGATGTCCTCAACGTCGGGCTTCTTGAGCTGGTCGAGAAACTGGCGCGCGTACGCGGAGAGGCTCTCCATGTACTTGCGCTGCCCCTCGGCGAAGATGGTGTCGAACGCGAGCGAGGACTTGCCGCTGCCGGAGAGGCCGGTGATGACCACCAGCCTGTCGCGCGGGATGTCGACGTCGATCCCCTTGAGGTTGTGCTCGCGCGCACCGCGGACGCGGATGCACTTGGCGGGGTCGGGGCGGCCCTCGGCTTGATCGGCGATCGCGCCGTTTGCCGCGACTGCGGGTGCAGCGCGGTCAACTTCTACCTTCACCGGCTGCTTGCTCACCAGGCTTGACTCCATTCTTCGTCTCACTGTCACCGGTGCATCCTTGCCCCTGTCGGGTCGCGCAGCGTCGGGGTCCGCTGCTGAACGCGCTGCCGCGGAGGCATTTCGTGCCGCTTCGTTTGGGAATTGTATTGTGCGGCCCGCTATCCGTCCACAAGCCGAACAAAGTTCTCTGGCGGGTGAACTTGCCGGCCGTCGTCGTTCTGGCTCGATCGACCAATTCGACCATCTCAAAACCCCTAATGGTTGCACGCAGGGTTGTTCTCAGAGTAGACTACGTCAGCAGTTCCGTTCTGGAGCCTGCCTATGCCGCACCGTTTGCGCCCTGCGTTTTCGCTTATCGAGTTGCTCGTCGTCATCGCGATTATCGCGCTGCTTGTCGGCATCCTGATGCCGACGCTCGCGAAGGCCCGAGAGACCGCCCGCGCAACCGCCTGCGCAATCAACGGCAAGAGCATCGGCCAGGGCCTGGCGATGTACGCCAACGACAACAAGGACCGCATCTGGGAGTCCGGGACAGACGCGCCCTACCGGTTCTGGTACGCCCAGCCGACCAACCCGCGCTTCGCCTCGAGCGCGGCCAACCCGGTCGTGCTCGGACCGGCGTTCAACTACCTGAGCATCGTTGACCGCGTGTTCGAGTGCCCCACCAACAAGCGGCGGATGCCGACCCGGTTCACGTACAACGCTTCCGACCCGATTTGGAACACCGCCGCGGGCCAGGCGCAGCAGGTCCTTTGGCAGACGTTCCTCGGGACGCGTGCGTTGAACTTCGACTACACGATGCTGACGGGTGCCAACGGCGCCCGCCTGGGCACGCAGACCGAGGCGGCCTGGGACACAGCCTGCGCCACGCGCACCGCGGCCACTGCGCGGGCGACCGTGCTCAACAACCCGACCACCCTGCAGCGGTTCGTCGGCATCCCGGTGTACCTCGAAGAGGACAGCGAGTGGTACAACAGCCGCGACCCTGACGGGCTCAACTGCAACCGCGACCAGTTGACACCGCGCCACGACCGGAAGGGTCACGTAACGTTCCTCGGCGGTGAGGTGCAGCTGATGGCCCTGCCCCGCGGCGGCAACCCTCTGATCGAGACCGACGTAGGGGACTTTGTGGCGCAGGACATCTACGCGAGCAAGAACGGTCGGACCTGGTTCCAGATGGGCGCAACGTGGGCGGCGAACACGCGACCGTACAGCTGGAGCGACAACCCGCGCTGAACGCGCGCGATCGAGGCACCATGAACACCAAGACCACATCCCAGGCCTTCACGCTGATCGAACTGCTGGTGGTCATCGCGATCATCGCGCTGCTGGTGGGCATCCTGCTCCCGGCGCTGGCGAAGGCCCGCGCCACCGCCCGCACCACCGCCTGCTCGATCAACTTCAAGGGGATCGGCCAGGGCTTTACGATGTACGCCAACGACAACAAGGAACGCATCTGGGAGGCCGGGCACAACACCCCGTGGCGCTTCTGGTACGCACAGCCGACCAACCCCAGAATCGTCGCCAGCAACGCCAACCCCGTTCAGCTTGGGCCGGCGTTCAACTACCTCAGCCTCGTTGACCGCGTCTTCGAGTGCCCGACCACCAAGCGCAAGGCCAAGACCACGTTTACCGCGAGCCCGACCGATCCGTACTGGCAGACGCCGCAGAACTCGCTCCAGCTGGTTCTGTGGAACCAGTTCCTGGGTGAGCGGTCGCTCAACTTCGACTACACGATGGCCACCGGGTCGTCGGGGACGCGCCTGTCAACGCCGAACTTCGCGGCGTGGGACCAGAACTGCCGCTTCCGCAACGGGCAGGCCGCCCGGGCCACGCAGCTCAACAACGCGGCGTCGCTCAAGCGGATGCAGGGCATCCCGATCTACGCCAAAGAGGACGTGCAGTGGTGGAACGCGCAGTCACCCGACGGCATGTGGAGCAACTGGGACCAGCTCACCCGGCGCCACGAGGGGAAGGGTCACTTCCTGTACATCGACGTGAGCGTGGAGCTGTTCGAACCCAACAAGGGGCCCGACGAGTCGACCCAGGGCGATATCGGCGACTTTGTCGCCAACGACGTGTACATCTCGCGTAACGGGTCCAACTGGTTCATCATGTCGCCGAGTTGGCCCGGCACGCTGCGCCCCTACGGCTGGACCGACCAGCCCCGCCTGCCGTAGCCGCTGTGCATGCAGAACACCGAGGCACCCGCTCAAGCCGGAGACACCGCACGCCGCCCGGCGCTGTTCATGCGTTGGCTGCACCTGGCGTTCATCCACTGGCCGGTCGAGGCCGACGCGGTGCGCGGCCTGCTCCCGCCGGGGATCGAGCTCGACACCTTCGGCGGGCACGCGTGGGTTGGGCTGGTGCCGTTTACGATGCGCGACGTGCGCCACGTGACGCCGCTTGGCCGCGTGGGCATCCCTACGGCGACGCACTTTCACGAGTGCAACGTGCGCACGTACGTCCGCGCCGGGCGCGACGCGAAGGCGGGGGTGTGGTTCTTCTCGCTCGACGCGGCGAGCCGCCTTGCCGTGCTCGGAGCGCGGGCGCTGTGGAACCTCCCCTACTTCTACGCGGCGATGAGCCTGCAGCGCGACGGAGACCGCGTGCGCTACCGAACGGTCCGGGGCGGGGGTGCGCGTCCCTCCCTGACCGCCGAGTGGCAGGCGGGCACGCCGCTTCTGCCCTCGGCGCCCGGTTCGCTCAGCCACTTCCTCACCGAGCGCTACGCCCTCTACAGCGTCAGCCGCTCAGGTGCGATCTGGCGCGGAGACATCAGCCACCCGCGTTGGTCGCTGCGCGACGCGAGGCTTCTCAGCTTCAGCGACGGTCTGGTGCGCGCGGCGGGCGTCAACGTCGCCGGTGAGCCGATCGTCTGGCATGCAGATGAACTCGCGGTGGACGCGTTCGCGCTAAAGCAGGTGTGACCCGGCCCCGTGAACAAAGCCCGGAGCGAACGTGCCGGGGCGCGTTGTGGGCAGTGGCCTGATGGTGTAACCTCCTGACATGGGCCACCCGCCGCATGTCCCGCTTGTGCCGTTCTCCCCTGCGGTCCCCGCCGCGGAGGCAGCCGCACGCTTCTACAAGACGATGCGGACGCGAAGGAGCGCTCGCTTCTTCGCCGATACGCCCGTGAGCGAAGAGACCATCCGCAACTGTGTGGCCGCTGCCGGTACCGCCCCGTCTGGCGCCAACAAGCAGCCGTGGCGGTTTGTCGCGGTGAGTGACCCGGCGATCAAGAAGAAGATCCGCACCGCCGCTGAGGATGAAGAGCGTGCGTTCTACGAAAGGCGCGCAACACCCGAGTGGCTCGCAGACCTGGCCCCGCTGGGGACCGACCCTTCAAAGCCGTTCC